>JAJCXK010000046.1 GCA_029263475.1 Candidatus Nitrosopumilus sp. | reverse complement strand
ACAGTGACCAAATTCTTCCCCAGTTGATGGCATAGCCTAGCGGCTTGCCTATTGCCTTCTCCAGAATGTCTCCGAGCTTTCCTATGAAGACATTCGCGTTTTCAGGGGTTACAAGATCCTTAATCAAAATTTATCTCCAATCCTCGTAAATACAATTTGTATAAATAACTACCATATTCTTCGTCTCCCTGACTGGTACAATGCAAACGCCATTGCTCCAAACATAATTGCCAAAAATCCCATCATAGGTAAAGTTGCGATTTTTGGAATTTCAAGAAGGGCACTTCCCCACGCATACAAGAAAATTGCCATCACATCAAAGACGACAAACATCAGTATGTACGGGTAGTACTGCATCATAAAATGAGTTCTTCCCTCACCAGTCGGGACTTGGCCACATTCCATAGGCAAGAATTTTACAGGATTACTTTTTTTCCTGGGAGACACCATTCTAGAAATAACTAGAGCTGGAGCCATAGCTGCCATGGCAAAGCCAAACATCAATACAACGGTACTATAATTGCCCGCTAATTCCCCGACCAATTTAGCTTCTCACCCTGATTTTTGTATAAAAAGGTATGGTTCCTTTTTAGATCAATTTTTTTAAAAAAATACTTTGTAAAGGGCTTAATAGGATAATGTAAAACGACGATCATGTCACTAAATATAGGAGATATGGCGCCTGGATTTGAACTTCCAGATATTGAACTGAAACTACGAACTTTGGACGAATTTAAAGGTGGAAAAATTGTATTATCATTCATAGTTGCAGCAAGTTCTCCGATTTGTGAGGTTGAACTCTGCACGTTTAGAGACTCTTGGGAAGAAATTTCAAAATTAGGGGCAAAAATCGTATCGATCAGTAATGATGGACCGTTTGCAAACAAGGCATTTGCAGAAAAACACAACTTTAATTTTCCATTATTAGGAGACTATACAAGTAAAACAATTCGAGACTATGGTATTTTGATGCCAGACCTACTCCACATTAAAGATTACAACGCGGCAAAACGTTCTGTTTTCATAATCATGGAAGATGGGAAAGTTGGCTACAAATGGGTTTCAGAAGATCCTCTTAAAGAGCCAAACTATGAAGAAATTAAAGATTTCCTAAAACAATAAAGATTTCCTATTCAATTTCTGCAACTAGGTCACCTTTAGCAACAGTTACAGTTTCTTTGACTTTGATAGATTTTATAACACCATCTTTATGTGCCTTAATTGCAACTTGCATTTTCATGGATTCCAAAGTACATACAACATCACCTTTTTGTACAGAATCACCTTCAGCAACGGCCAAAGATACAACCTTTCCAGGAATTTGGCTTTTTAATCCCAACTGAGAACTTCCGGAACCTGAACCACCAGAATTCTTGTAGACAATTTTATCAAAATGAGAATAGAGGTTTAGAGTAACAGGAACATTGTCAATTACAATATTCATTTCGTTTGTAGACTGTTCAAGGTATTTTGCCTTGTGATATTTTTGATCCAAAACGAATTCAATACCTTTAGAGTCCATGGTTATAATTTTTAGAGTATGTTCGTTATCATCAATTTTAATTACATAATCATTGTTTCCAAGATTTTGCACTATCTTTCCATTAAATGATTTTTCAAGGTTTGGTATTTTATAATCCATTTTTCATCAATCCAGTTTGTACTTCCAATTTGTGTTATTCGCAGTGCTGTTTTGTGCCCTGCTCTTAAAGTATTCAGAATGAATTATTGCCGCAGCTAATGCAGCATCACTTTTCTCCTCTTGCTCATTTTTAAGATCTTTAGTCAGTCTATCAATCACATCATAACGTTTAAGGAAATCCGTGGAAAGATCTCCATTTTTGTATTCGTCAGTTTCTAGAATTGTTTTGTATAAAGGAATTGAAGTTTCTACACCTTGAATGTAAAAGTCACTTAATGCAGAAAGCATTCTTGTTCTAGATTCTTCAAATGTTTGACCCCACGTGACAAGTTTTGCCATTAGTGAATCATAAAATGGAGACACAGTACATCCAGGATAAAGATACGTATCACATCTGACGTTTGGTCCTGAAGGAATAGTCACATCAGGGACTGGACCTGTTGACGGAGCAAAGTCTAAGAATGTATCTTCAGCATTAATTCTACATTCAATAGCATATCCATTCATTTTGAGATCACTTTGTTTGAATGGTAATGGTTCTCCATTTGCGATATCTAGTTGAAGTTTGACAAAGTCCAATCCAGAAACCATTTCAGAAATAGGGTGTTCTACTTGTAACCTGGCATTGATTTCAATGAAATAAAACTCTCCATTATCAGCCCTCAAAAATTCTGCAGTTCCTAGATTAGTATAATCAACTGCTTCTGCGGCTCTAACAACTATTTCACCAATTTCTTCTCTTTTTACATCATCTACTACAGGAGATGGTGTTTGCTCAATTAATTTTTGATTTCTCCTTTGAATGGAGCATTCTCTTTCAAAGAGATGTACAGCATTGCCATGCTTATCTCGACACATTTGATATTCAATGTGTCTTGTTTTTTCTAAGAATTTTTCAACAATAATGGCAGATTTTCCAACAGCAGCGATAGATTCAGATGTTACTGTGTCAAAACCTTCTTGTAATTCTTTATCATTAGTTACTATTCTAATTCCTCGACCACCACCACCATAAACGGATTTCAGCATTACAGGATAGCCAATTTCATTTGCAATTTTTTCTGCATCATCTGCATCTTTAACTAAACCAGGACTTCCTGGAACCGTTGGTACGTGGGCTTTTAACATTGCAGATTTACACTCCATCTTATCACCACATAGATTCATTGAATCTGCAGATGGACCAATGAAATTAATTTTATTTTTTTCACACAATCTTGCAAAGTCATCATTTTCAGAAAGAAAACCATAGCCAGGATGAACTGCATCAGAACCAGATGACAACATGACATCAAGTATTTTTTCTTGATTAAGATATGATTTAGCAGGTGCCGCTTCGCCAATATGATATGCTTCAGTTGCTTGCTTGACATGCAACGAATTAATATCTTCATCAGAGTAAACGGCAACTGTTTTGATTCCAAGTCTCTTACATGTTTTAATAACACGCAAAGCAATTTCTCCCCTGTTAGCGATAAGTACTTTTTCAATCATCATTTATCACAAATTGATATTTCCATGTTTTCTTGGTAGTTGTTTTACTCTTTTATTTTCGAGCATTTCAAGTGCTTTAATCAGCATAGGTCTTGTTTCAGAAGGATCAATAACATTGTCTACGGTTCCATGGGATGCCGCAACATAAGGATTTTCAAATTTTTCTGCAAATTCATCAACTAGTTGTTTCTTGAGTTCTTCGGGATTTTCAGATTCACCAAGATCTCGTCTATACATGATTTTTACTGCAGCCTCGCCACCCAATACAGCACATCTAGCAGTTGGCCACGCATAATTAATATCAGTTCTGAGATTTTTACTGCCCATTGCAATGTATGCACCACCATATGCTTTACCAATAACCAGAGTAATTCGAGGAACAGTCGCTTCACAATATGCGTAAAGTAACTTACTACCATGTCTGATGATTCCATTGTGTTCCTGATTAGAACCCGGCATGTATCCAGGAGTATCAACCAAAGTAATAATTGGGACATTAAATGAATCACAGAATCGAATGAAGCGTGCAGCTTTGTTTGATGAATCGATGTCAAGTGCTCCTGCAAGATGAATAGGTTGATTTGCAACGATCCCTACAACTTTACCATTCATTCTACCATATCCAACTATGATATTTGGAGCAAACAATTCATGTACTTCAAAGAATTCATGATCATCAACAATTGAATTAATGATTTCCTTCATATCATATGGTTGCAACGGGTTTTCAGGAATAACATTTATCAAATTATGATCCATTCTGTTTGGATCATCATCAGTTTCAATTTTTGGCGGAGCTTCGGTATTATTTTGAGGCAAATATGAAATTAGTTTTTTGATATAATCCATACATTCGTACTCATTTTGAGCCACAAAATGTGCAACCCCACTTTTTGAGCCATGAGTCATCGCACCGCCAAGATCTTCAGATGAGACTTCCTCACCCAAGACAGTTTTGACTACATCAGGTCCCGTGACAAACATGGATCCAACCTTTTCAACCATAATTACAAAATCAGTCATTGCAGGTGAATAAACGGAGCCACCTGCAGAGGGACCGATACTTGCAGTGATTTGAGGAATCACACCAGAAGCTAATTGATTATGATAAAATATATCAGCAAACCCATCAAGACTCATAATTCCCTCTTGAATTCTAGCCCCACCAGAATCCATGACTCCAACAATAGGACATCCTGTTTGAACTGCATGATCCATTAGTTTACAGATTTTTTTTGCCCCCATCTGACTCAAAGTTCCTCCAAGTACGGTAAAATCATAAGCGAAAACAAAGACTTGTCTGCCATCTACATTCCCATATCCTCCAATTACACCATCTGTAAAGAATTTCTTTTTCTGCATATCATATTCGTGATAATGATGCGTGGTTAATGGATCAATTTCAGTAAAAGTGCCCTCATCAAGTAGAAGACTGATTCTTTCACGAGCGGTTAACTTGCCTTTATTATGTTGGGCCTCAACTCGTTCTTGTCCACCACCTTGTAATGCAGTATTCCTTGTTTCAGAATATGTGTCAATCTTTTCAGAATGCATAACTACACTTTAGAGCATAATGTTTTCATATATTAATTTAATTTTAAAATCGTAAAATGTAAAATTTTTGTGAAATCCAGAAATTTCAATTTTTTTATATATTTTTTAGAACTTTAAGAGTTAACAAGTGGAAATTTCTTATTTGTTGATTTCAGATACGAGTTAAAAGCATCCTTTTCCTCACCACATTTCTTGCAGATGCATAGTTGTGATACATTAGGAATATCACAATTATCCTGGAATTCACATTGAGGACAGCCAGCGGATGAACCACATACTATGCACCGTAGTTCGTTGACTTGAGCACATTTTTCATGTTTTACTCCCAGTCCTTTTGCCCACAAGCCGATTTCATTTACATCTATTTTTTCATTACAAACTATGCACGTACCTGGAAATTTCATTGGTATCTTTCGCCAGCTCAAGATATTAGTTTCAGCTCCTTTTCAATAACATCGCCAAAAGTTTCTTCCAATTCTAATTCCAAAGTTTTATTTTTAATGCACCACAAAACGAAAGGAAAACATAGAGTTACAAAAGCACTGGATGACATGTGAAGTTTTTTTGCCATAACAGATGACAGGGATTTTATTTTTGCGCCATCCCAGCGAATTCTATTGAGTAATGGCCAAGAAAGATTGTATTGAGCATATCGTATTCTTTCATCGTTTTGATATAATTTAATTAGAATATCATTTAGGTAGCGCAGTAATCTCCAATTCTGAGTTTTCATTATTCTTCCAAAAAGCAAATCAGCCTCAGATATGCTTTCCAAATACTTTGCAAGTGAAGAGTTATCTAAATCGCTTGTAATGATGCTAGAATAAAACGCATTAATCTTTTCTCGGGGATCAATTTGCATAGAATACAAAACACTTCTGGCCTCCTCAATAGAATTTGCTTTAAAAAAGGCATTCACACCATCTTCAACATTAATTCTTTCAAAAGAACGGTCAGTTTGAGGGTTAAACCCAGTTACCAAAGATTGTGCAAAATTAATCATTGACCGTATGTCTCCTTTTGATTTATCAATTACCTTGATCAAATAACCAGGACTCAATTTTGCACATTGTTTTTTTAAAATACTTTCAAGATAAACCCTCAATAGTCTAGGCGGGATTTTTTTGAAATGAATGATTTTGACTGCTTTTTTGACACTTTTCATTTTATCTGATGTGTCATCATTGGCAGCAAGAACAATTGGTACCGTAGGTTCTTTCAGAATATCTACCAGCGCAGATGCGCCACCGTAATCACTGCGACCATGAATTCCATCAACCTCATCTACAAAGATCATAGGAGTTCCCAAAACACTCACATTGCTCAATACAGGAACGAGAATTTCATTTATTCTAGATTTACTCCGAACATCACTGGCGTTGAGTCCAATCATATCATATCCAAATTGCTCTGCCATAAGATAAGCCATGGTGGTTTTTCCTATTCCAGGAGGACCCACCAAAAGTAATGGTTTGGTGCCCTTTTTCCATTTAACAAACCATTCAACAATTGCAGCTCGTGCATCTTCATTTCCAACCATATCAGAGATAATCTGAGGTCGATATTTTTCAGACCACATCAATGAAATCACTTGGGAAGTTTGGAAGTAAACTCAGACCATTTATCCGCTTTTTGTAATTTGTTGAACCAGAATTGATTGTAATGATCTACGGTTAAAAATAAAAATTCTAAAAACTCCTTATGAGAAAAGTCATCAGGTAGTAATTCAAGAGTTAATCTGGCATCTTGTAAATACAAACTACTTTTCTCCAAAGTAACATCAAATCCTTTTTTTACATCGTTAGCCAATAATGAGTAATATAGGGGCCAAGAAGGTATCTTGACAAAACCATTCTTAATTGAATCTTCAATTTCATTTCCACATCCAACACCCTCAGCAGCTCTTGCCATACCCAAATAGAAAATTTCTCCCAACGGTCTTTCTGCCAAAGCCATATTTCGTCCAGCAGTTCCCATTACAGCGCGATATTTTTTGTAAGACAGAGTCATTTCTTCGTCAGTGATCTCTGTTGGTTTTGATTTCAATTTTTCATCTAGGTATTGTCCAATTCTTGCATCCTCAAATCCTGCCTCAAATTCTTTAAGAACTTGTTCTCCACCCTTTGAAATTTTATCTCTTGCTAGCTTCAGTATGTATGGATTCATTAATTTGTAGTCATCAAGAAATTCTAAATCCTCATCTTTATCTACAATTCTATCCATCGGTTCACTTAGATCAATTGCAAGAATGTGGCCTTCAACCATGTCCTGTTTTAATTGTGGATCATCCCTTCCAGAATATTCTGCAGCAGCATCAAATAATCCATTAAAGACAGGAAATGTCATTTTAACGAAATTTGAGTTTAAAATTCGATTTACTCTATCTTGAATTACTTCAAGACTTTCCAATTTTGATTTTATAGGCTCAATTTCCGATGCATTGAGTATGATTTCAGTTGAACCAACTTCATTTCCAAAGGATTGTTGGGTTGCATTGGGGTTTGTATCGGATTTTATTTCAGCAAGTAATCCCTTAGCAAATCTTTCTGCAAAATTTGGAAATTGACTTTCAGTTTCTTCTTTGTATTTATTAAATAACTTGTAACCTTTTGATTTGAACAGTGCTTGCTTCATAATCTGTTTTCCAGGTTTAGTGCTCATCAAAGCTTCTTTACTAATTACAGATTGATCTTTACCACTCACAAACGTTAATCTTCTTTGTTGTTATTTATGCTTTCAAACCAAATATTTTCTTCACTTAAATTACGAATAGTCAGTTTTACAACATGGACATAATCGAAATTCTGCGTGAAGCTTCAAACAGGATTTATGAAAATGTGAAAGATCTTGCAGGAACAGATGCTGCAGCAGGTGATTTTGGCATAGGTGCAGGTGGAGACACTTCAAGGAACATCGACATTGTTGCTGAAAAAACAGTTCTAGATTATCTCAAAGAAATTAATTTTGAGTGTATAGTATTAGGCGAAGAATGTGGTCGAGTTGAATTGTCAGATAAACCAAAAGGATTTGTAATTATGGATGCAATTGACGGTTCGGCAAATGCCGTTAGAGGCGTTCCTTTTTTCTGTAGCTCGTTAGCTTTTGCAACTGAAAATAGACTTAGTTCAATTACAGATGGAGTGATCACAGATCTTTCAAATGGTGACATGTATTGGGCATCAAAAAATAAAGGGGCATTTTTTAACGATAAGCAAATCAAAGTTCACAAAAAAGATCCAGTCTACAAAATAGTTGGAATTAACACATCCGGTTCATCCATTGAATTAATGAACAAACTGCATCCAATTTTTGAAAATCATAATCACACTAGACATTTTGGTGCCAATGCGCTAGAAATGGCAATGTTTGCAAGGGGAGTGATGGATATTTTTATTGATTTGAGAGACAAAATTAGGATTCAAGATATTGCGGCAGGTTACGTGATTGTAAAAGAGGCAGGAGGCTTACTGTTAGATACAGACTTGAAACCTCTTGATACGGATCTCAGCTATAAAACGAGAGTTTCCTTTATTGCAGCTGCAAACCAAAAAATTCTTGATGAAATAATGTCACAAATTGATCAGTAAGTTAATCACACACGATAACACACTTTTATGACAATTTCAGGGTTTACTCCATAATTTTGAGCGATTATTGGATTTTAGGATGGTTTATGACAGAAATATTTTTATCCAAAGTCAAGAAAAAACATCTTGTATGGTAACTGAGATGAAAGCAAAGGTCGTCTATAGGGAGTTGCTCAAAGAGGATCTAGTAATCATACGATTAGTTCCAGAAAATGGAATGCCCGAATATAAAACTGGTCAATTTTTGACAATAGGTCTCCCCATCCCTGCAGAAAAAAAAGTGGTCAGAAGAGCATATTCAATTGCATCACATGCAGAAAATAGAGACTATTTTGAATTTGTCATTAGATGGGTAAGAAAGCCACTTCCTGGCCGTGTTACTACAGAATTATTCTATCTCAGTGTTGGTGATGAAGTAGCCCTTGGAGATCCAACGGGAGCAGCATTACAAATTAGTGACACATTACCAAGTGGAAAAAAAGACAATAGAAGAGTGATTTGTGTAGGTGGAGGTACAGGATTAGCACCATTCATCGCATTTGCAAAACATTTTCACGATGTAAATGACAAACGAGAGGTAATCATACTTCATGGTGCAAGTTATGTGGATGAATTGAGCTATAAACGTCTGTTAACTGATTTTGAATTAGAAAGTGAGAAGAGAGGCAGAGATCAATGGAACTTTAGATACAGAGCTGCAATTAGCAGACCAAAAGAATTCTTCAATAGATCATGGAATGGTCACGTCGGAAGAGTTGAATCATTTTTCAAGCCAGATAAAAAAACTAAATTATCACCAGTAGAAGAAATGGTAGGAGAAGAACTAAGTCCAGATAACGCAATAATATACATCTGCGGATATCAAGGAACGATTGACGGTGTGATTGGTCATTTAGAATCTAAAGGATTCGTTACAGAACATGAAAAAAAGCCAGATGGAAGTTTTGGTATCAAGTTTGAATCATACGGATAGTTGCATCGCAACAGTTACCGACAAGTTTCAATTTTAAGATATACACGAAAAGATTTTTTTTCTTTTAGATTACATATGTGTGGATTTTTATATTGATTATTTTTTCCAAAATCATGGCAAAACTCAAGTGCAATGATTATGGGTTTGAATGTGATTTTGTAGCTGCGGGTGAAATGGAAAAAGTCATAGACCAATTTAGGGAACACACTGAAGAAGAACACGGAATTGATTATTCAAAAGAGGCAGTTACACAGTTTCTCTTAAGAAAACAAGGCCTATAACAGAATTAACTATCGAGTCTTTTCATTCTAGCAGATAAAATCGGGAGTTCTTTCTCAATAATCTTCTCCACTGCGGGGACAACACCAGATCTGGCTTTAACGCTTTCTTCAAAAATTTCTGCAACTTGATCTCTAAACAATAATTTGATTCCAGGAAGCACGGTGATTCCTTCGTCAACAGTTCTAGGATCAGACAGATCCAAAATCAACGTACCCTTTTTCTTTTCCTCCATGACTAATCTAATTCTATCATACGTAATTAGGAAATAATCAGATGTAGTTGCAACAAAAATAATATCATATTTATCAAATCCTGCCAAAACATCATTGAAATCCAAAGGAGTTCCACCTAAAATAGTGGTAAACCCAGTAGCACGTTCAATGCCCCTGCTTGCCACATCAAAGACGACATCTTTCTTGTTCAAAGTTTTTGCAAGCATCGCTGCAGGCTCACCAGTACCAATAATCAACACCTTCTTTTTAGAATCAAGACCCGCTTTCTCTTCAACGAGTTTTACTGCAACATCACCTAACGATACTACATCCTTTGAAATTCCAGTGGTATCCCTCATTCGAATCGCCAAACGGATAACACTTTCAAACAACTTGTTTAGAACATGACCAGATAAGCCAGCACTCTTTGCTTTTGCATGAGAAAGAATGATCTCATCAAAGACTTCTTGTTTTCCTACCACAACAGAATCCAATCCAGAAGCTAATCGCAACAGATGCAAATAGACATCATCGCCTTTGTAGAGCTCAAGCGTTTGATCAAAATGATCAATATCAATTTGCTCTAATGATGACAATGATACCCAAGTATCTTTAATTTGATTTAATACAAGTGCCTTACCTTCTGCTCGTCTTGCATCAGGAGAATCATCAGTTTCAACATTGCTAACTGTAAAAATTTCCACCCGGCTTGCCGTTTGAATAATTACACACTCATCAACGCCGGGAATTTTTTTGAACTCTTCACAGGCTGCATTGACATCCTTAAACGTGAATTTTGATAACGCGTGTATAGGGATATTCTTGAAAGTTACTCTCGCATTCATCACATCAAAAGATATCTGACCCATTCCATTCACCTATTATTTTTTGACCTTGTCCCTTCCACCACTAGCAGTTCTGAAAACATTCATTCCGATATAGAAATTTTCATGTAATGACTCCAAATAAGTAATTTCATTTTCGGTTTCCAGTATTTCTTTTTCAGAAGATTCAGGATCATTTTTTAATTTTTCAACTTTTTGTTTCAGTTCATCTAAAAATGAATCAACACCACGTTCATAATTTGAAACACCTTCAAACTCTGGACTAAGAACATGTTCAGGAACATATGCAGGAGTTTGATCATGTGGAGTTTCTGCTTTTCTTGTAAGAGATTCCTGTTGTTCAGGGGTCAATATTGGTCGCAAGAATCTGTCTTTTTTATCCAAGAAAAACTCAGGCTCACCCATTTCTCGTCTAAAAATCTCCTCACCTTTTCTCTTAAACGTATAATCTGACTTTTTAGCAGCATCTGCCTTGACTTCGGCTGCAATTGCTTTGTACTCTTCTTCTGCTGCTGCTTCAGCTACTGCTTTTGCAGATTCCACCTTTGCCATGGCCTCTTTTAGAGCAATTTCTGCCTCTTCTGCCATTTTAGCTGCTGCCTCTGCTTTTTCAGATGCACCAGATACAGCTTTTGTCTCATCTACAGATTTTGCAGATTCCTCTTTATCGATATCTTCTTTGATAGAACCCTCTGATGCTGTATTCTCGGTAGGCTTTTCTTCCACCACAGAATCTTTTTTCTCTTCAGACATCATATTTTGGTAAAATTGCCTGAATTTTAATATTCTTGTGAGATTATCTGTCATGTAATTCATTCATGATAAAAACAGTACAAGAATTACCTTGTACAGTAAGAAATGGCAATTGACCAATGGAAATAGAAATAATGGCGCCCTCGGCGGGATTTGAACACGCGTCTCAGCCGTGACAGGGCCGAATTCTAGACCGGGCTATACTACAAGGGCACGAATTATTCAAGACAAATCGCCAGATTAAAAGTTTCTGACATCACAAAATATTTTGTAAAAGACTAAATTATACAATTAAGGCATTTTTTACGAGGGTCTATGGCGCAGCCAGGTAGCGCACCGGACTTTTAATCCGGTTGTCAAGGGTCCGAATCCCTTTAGACCCGCTCCCTCTTATTACATTCATCCAATTATTTCGCGGATTTGTCGTTCCAAATCATCAATGGATGAATTGATATTATTTTCTCTATTTGATATATCTGTACGATATTGATTAATTCGTTTTACTCTATCAGAAATCATTCTTTTTTGTTCGTTAGATCCTGAAGAACCATATGATATCCTATCTTTAAGAGAGGATACAACTGTGATGGAAGAAATAATTTTGGAAACCATTGCAGGATCAACTTTAGTGCCAACCACAGATTTCTCTATGTCAGATAAAGTTAGTTTTGAAATAGGTTTTTTTGAATTGTGTGCCAGTTGAACTAGGATTCCGGAGATTTTATGGGTCACTCTAAACGGAACGCCATCCTGAACTAGTTTCTCGGCAATATCCAATGCAATAAGATTACTGGATTCAGTTACTTTTTTCATTTGCTTTACATTTACTTTCAAAGTAAGGAGAATAGATTTTAAAATTAACAGTGCACTAATTGATATCTTTGACGTAGACCAGATAGAAGATTTTACTTGTTGTAAATCACGTCCATAGCCGGATGCCAAACCCTTGACGGTAGTCAAAATAGCAGTTAGATTTCCTATTACTTCTGCAGTTTTTCCTCTTGTTAATTCCAAGATATCAGGATTCTTTTTCTGGGGCATCACACTTGAAGGAGATGTAAACTCATCCGAAAGTTCAATAAAAGAAAATTCAGACGTAGACCATATTACGAAGTCTTCAGATATCCTACTCAGATTTGTCATTAGAATGGCAACCATGGATACATATTCTGCTACAAAATCACGTGCACTTGTCGCGTCAAGAGAATTTTCAACAAGACCGTCAAAACCCAACATCTTTGCGGTACTGTGCCTGTCAATTGGAATACTTGTCCCTCCTACAGGTCCAGCACCAAGAGGACTCTGGTTGATGCGTTGAAACGTTTCATACAATCTTTCAAAATCTCGTTGTAGAATATCAGCCTGAGCTAAAAGATAATGAGAAAAAAGACCAGCCTGAGCTTGTTGAAGATGAGTGTAAAGCGGCATAATTGTTTTTTGGTGATTGTTTGCTACAGATACAAGAGCCTCAATTGTATCTAGAAGACAATTGCAGAGAATGTTGATATCATCTCTAATTTTCATTCGTATGTCCAAGACAACCTGATCATTACGTGATCTTGCAGTATGCAATTTACCTCCACTGGCCATGCCTGCTTCCTTGATTACTAGAGATTCTATTAGTTCATGAATGTCTTCAGCACCAGAAGAGGTATCAAATTTTTTATTTTTTAAATTCTCTAAAGAGGATAAGATTTTTTTTGCATCATTTTTTGTAATTATGTTTTTTTGGAATAGCATTAGAGAGTGGGCCTGGCTTCCTAGAATATCATACAAGGCAATTTCAGAATCATCATTAATTGACGAAACGTAATCCAAGGTAATATCACTCAAATCAGTCCCAAGACGAGAACGATACATCATCTAAGGTTCTAAAATGGTTATATATAGCATCAATGATTTTCTCGACATGAGCCAAGATATCAAACTAATGCGAGTAAAAATATTTGATGAATTATCAAAGATCGTAGATCCAGAAATCAACACATCGATTGTTGAACTAGAACTGATAGACGAGGTAGATATCAACGATAGTAATGTCAAAGTTGATTTGCACCTTACTAGTCCATTCTGTCCAGCAGTTTTCGGTTTCAAGATTTGTCAAGACGTTCATGACAATTTGTTGAAGGTTGAAGGAGTAAAAGATGTGAAAGTAAATGTTTCAAACCACTTCATGGCAGAACAGATCAACAATCAAGTAAACAACAGTCCGAATCCAAAGAAACTGGGCTAATCTCTAAAGCCTAGCATATATCCTCTAAGTAGTTGAATTCCCATTGCAGGATCAACACCCTTTGGACATACTTGACTACAAGAACCAGCAAAGTGACATCTCCAAATTCCGTGCGAATCATCAATGATTTTCAACCTAGAATCTTTTCCTTTATCTCTACTATCAGCAACGTATCGATACGCCTGGGCTAATGCCTGAGGTCCAACAAAAGATGAATCAGTTGCCATCGTAGGACACGCAGAATTGCACAAACCACATTTTATGCAGTTCGCAAATTGGATGTATTGCTCTACTTCTTCAGGAGTTTGTAAGAATTCTTTTTTGTCAGTTACCAATTCAGTGTCATCACGAATCAAATAGGGTTTAATTTTTTGATGTGATTCAAATAGCTTTTCAAACTTTACAGCTAAATCACGAATAACTGGAAAATTGTTCATAGGCTCAACCGTCACAACGTTGGAATCTAATTCGCTGATTTTAGTAAAACACGCCAACCTAGGCTTTCCATTAATGATCATTCCGCACGAGCCGCAGGTAGCTTGTCTGCAAGAATAGCGAACGGCCACAGAATGATCAAAATGTTTTTTCACGTCAAGAATTGCTTCTAAAACGGTTGTCCACTTTTCATAATTTACATTGAATTCCATGAATCGACTTGATTCGTCATGCTCAGGATTAAATCTTGAAATTTTAAGAGTTATGGACTTCATCGTAGAAGATTTCTCATTTGACATGCTAGAAACTTGTGCCATTGCTATCCCATCCCCATATTAGTCATAATAATTGTTCTTGAGCCATATGCTATTAACCCAATCATTGCCACAAGACAACCATAAGATACAGCTTTTTCATACATTCTTCCTTGTTTTAGCTCCAATAAGATCACTCTAAGACCGTTGAACCCGTGAACCGAAAGAAGAATTAAAATTAATTCCAACATTATAGCATATGGAACAAACTTGTAATTTGCCAATACGTTCTCATATTCTAGAGATTCGGCATAGTTCATTGTTAGACGCATCAGAATGTGAACTGCAACCAAAGCCACAGCTGCCAAGGCAGTACCATAGTGTATTTTCATTATTGTACTTTCTCTCATTTCATTCACCAAACATTACCGCTAAACCATACATCATCGCAAATGCTGCAAGAACCATCGCAGAATAAATTCCTATTTTATGTCGATAGTTTTGGGATGCAGGATCATATGGATAATCAGGTCTTGCAGGCTTTCCCACTCCTACACCCCCGTGTCCCAACATCACTCGAACTCCATTTACAGTATGAAATACACACATTGCAATTACAACAGACATAACGATGTGTCCTTCAGTACCGGAAATGAGTTCCATAAATTCATCCCAGCCAACTTGCCCCCTCAAAATATTACTTGTCTCATAAATATGACCAATAAAATATGCCAATAAACCCAATCCACTTAATCGCATTAACAAATATGCAACTCGTTCAATACCATATCGACGAGGATTGGCCATTCCTTTGATACCTTCTTTACGTTCACCCCGAGTCATCTAGTACTTCCTCTCCACTGGTTGATATTTGGTAATTGTTACTGGATGTGTTTTCATTATGGGTCCGTTTGGATCATAGTAAGCAAGGGTATGATGTAAAAAGTTTGCATCATCACGTTTTGGATAATCAGTTCGTGAGTGTGCACCACGAGATTCCTTTCTGTTTATTGCACCAAGCAATACAATTTCTGCAACTCTAAACATAGAATCAAGTTCCATGACATTTGCAAAATTAGTATTGTATTCTTTTGCCTTATCATCAACGTGTTTCCAGGTTTGCTGTTTTAATTCACGTATTTTCTTTAGGCCCTCAACAAGATTTTTCTCGTCTTTGTAAACATACGCTTTGTCATTCATTGTATCAGTAAGCTCTTGTCGAATTTCATATGGATTAACATCTCCGTGACCCCTGAAAATTCCATCATAGATTCTTTTTTCCTCAGCCAACACCAGATGATGAGGCCAAGGATTTGATGAGGGATTATTTTGAATATAGTCAATTGCAAGTTCGCCTGTAATTTTTCCCCAAACAATACATTCAGAGGTAGAATTGGCACCCAACCGATTAGACCCATGAACACTGTTACATGCCGCCTCACCTGCCGCCCAAACTCCTTGAATTTCGGTTGCACCGTCAATATCAGTATGAAGTCCACCCATCATGTAATGACATACAGGCCTAATGTCAAGCAAATCTTTGGCAGGATCCTGACCAGAAAACTTGATAGAAATTTCTCTAATTCCACCCAATTTTTCTTTGATTTTCTCATCACCAAGATGTCTTAAATCAAGTTTCATACAATCCACCTCAGTTTCATGCTTGAATCCACGCCCTTCTTGGATTTCAGTCATAATTGATCTTGATACAATATCACGTGGAGCTAATTCCATCTTACCTGCAGCATATGTTTTCATGAATCGTTCACCTTTGTTATTAAGAAGATAGCCCCCTTCCCCTCTAGCACCTTCTGTGATTAAAATTCCAGAGGGTAAAATTCCTGTTGGGTGAAATTGTACAAATTCCATATCTTTTAGTGCCATACCAGCACGCAATCCCATATCCAAACCGTCAGGAGTTGAGGATAGTGCATAAGTTGAAAAGCTATACAATCGTCCAGCACCACCAGTTGCAATAATGAGAGCCTTTCCTTTTATGGTGTAAAATGTACCAGACCCTAATTCAATGGCAGTGACCCCCATGAATCGTTTTCCATCGTGAATGATTGATGTTACAAACCACTCGTTAAGATACTCAATATTTTCAAATTTTTGACATGTGTCATACAAAGTCTGCATTTCAAAGAATCCCACTTTATCAGATGCATATGTTGCTCTAGGAAAACTATAACCACCAAAGTTTCGTTGATCAATTCTGCCGTCAGTCCTTCTAGACCAAGGCATTCCCCAATGATCTAACTGATGAATTTCCTGGGGCATTTCAACACAAAGTCTTTCAGCAACATCTTGATCTGCAAGAAAATCACTTCCTTTTACGGTATCATAAACATGAGATTCAATTGTATCACCCTCATCCTCAAAAAGAACAGCAGCTGTTCCCCCTTCTGCAGAAACAGAGTGAGAACGCATAACCTGAACTTTTGAAACAATGCCAATTTTCAAATGAGGTCCTTTCTTTGCGGCAGCTATAGCTGCTCGTAGACCTGCAAGGCCAGAACCGCAGATAATCAGATCAAATTCTATAGAATCAACCATTTTTCAGCAAAACTTGCTTAGGGTGGGATAAATATGTAGTAATTGAATTAATATTTCAAAATATTAAAATATATCACTAGTGATATCACTAGTGATGATTGCTGAGTGGTTTCAAAGAGTAGGAAGCTCAGTCCCTAGAGGATTTTCAAGATATTTTATTCTAGAATTATTAAAAAAAACTCCACATACAGGAAAAGAAATAATCGATTATGCCGTAGAACAGAGTAACGGGATCTGGAAACCATCACCAGGTTTGATTTATCCATTATTGGGAAGATTACTTGATGAGGGATTAATTGAGGAAACTGAGGACGGGAAATATCAACTAACAAAGAAAGGAGAAGACACAGCATCAGATGTAGACAAAGTGAATGACATTGTCAAAAAACAATTAGAAGTATTATTCAGATTAGGTAATGTGGGAAGATTTGTTGCAGTAGATCTGTTAGAAAAGATTTCCACAATGGGCTCAATTCTAAGTTCAAATTTTTCAAACATGACTGATGATGAGACCAAGAAATACAAGCAATTTCTAGAATCAGAATTAAAAAAAATTCAAGAAAAAAATGAGAATAAAAAAGTCAAAAAAATTAAGATCGAATGAGCTGAAAAATAAAAATCAGTTTTTAGTGTCCAAAAAATTATTTTGAAAGTTCTACAGGACATCACATAGTTTAGATTAAAATCATAAATAATTCAGTAAAAGAACATCATCATGAAAAACTTGAAGAACATGTTAAAATCAAAAAAACCAATTGTAATTCCAGGTGTTTATGATGCGTTAGGTGCAAAAATTGCGCAAAAAATAAGGTTTGAAGCAATATTCCAAACAGGTTATGGGACATCTGCAACATTATTTGGAATGCCGGATTACGGATTTGTCGGATCTGCGGAAACAGTAAACAATGCCAGAAGGATTTGTAATGCGGTGTCAATACCAGTGATTGTTGATGCAGATACAGGATATGGAAATGCATTAAGTGTATGGAAACTGGTAAAAGAATTAGAAGCCGCAGGAGCAGGAGGTATTTTCCTAGAGGATCAAAAATGGCCAAAAAGATGCGGACACATGCAAGGAAAAGAAATAGTTCCGCAAGAAGAATACACAGAGAAGCTGTCTGCAGCAATTGATGCAAGGGAAAACAAGGACTTCATAATAGTTGCAAGAACAGATGCCAGAGCAACTAAAGGACTTGATGAAGCAATACAGCGAGGAAAGCAAAATAAAAAGACAGGAGCAGACGCAATTTTTGTTGAAGCCCCAGAATCGTTTGAAGAAATGAAGAAGATTGGAAAAGAAATCAATGCACCTCTGGTGGCCAATATGATTGAAGGAGGAGCTACGCCATTGAATTCGGCGAAGGCATTGAACAGTTTAGGATTTAAAATAATTCTCTATCCGCTTTCAGTACTATATGCCAACACGTATGCAACAATGAATATTTTAAAAGAGCTAAAGGATACAGGAAGCACTTTAAAGCAAAAGCAGAGGTTGGTTAACTTTGATCAGTTCAACAATCTGGTTGAACTTCAAAAATACAGAGAAATGGAAAAGAAATATGAAAAAGCAAAAAGCGAGTAAAATAAAAAAATTCAAATAAAGAACTGTTACGATGTGACTCTCTTTATTTCAATTTCTATTGTTGAAACGTTTCTAGTTTTACCATCTTGTGATTCTAGTGACTCTGAGCCAATACTGATTTGTCCTATGGTGTAGCCTGCATTTTCTGTCTTTCTTGCAATGATTTGAGCTACATCGACAGCACGACCTATGCTGAGTCCCCTAGCTTTGATGTTGACGGTAGGTAAGTTTGCCAATTGAATTAGCGCTGATGTTACATATGCCATCAATGGTTTCTTACCAATGAATACGGTGTCTCGAGTTTCATTTGACATGCAACATTACCCATACGAGGATAATTTAAAGCTAGGAGGATTTTATTGGATTAAATGAAAAAAATTGAAAGATTTGAACCAATATTAACTGGAAATATAGAATTTAAAGATAACTTGGAAAAAATTTTAAAAATTTTAGAATCTGGAAACAGTAATGAAAAAATTGAAACTCTAGAATCCCTGGACAGCGCTGACGACCCAGAGGTTTTGAGAAAAATAATTTCAAAGTTAGATGATGCAGATATCAAAGTTAGAGGAGAAGCTTTTAGCTCACTAGTGCTAAATAAAAATAAAATTTTGGATTTTTTGATTGACTGTTTAAGTTCAGACAGTGAAAATATGAAAAGCTCGATATTACTGATATTGGCAAATAGAAATGAGACATCATCTATTCCAGATATAATAAAACTAGTAAAAGACGAGAAATCAGTTGTAAAGTCATGTGCAATAGGAGCATTAGGACATTTGAAAGCCCGAGAAAATAGCAGTGTTTTCATCCAAGCACTATCAGATTCAAACATGGAAGTGAGAAAAAGCGCACTTCAAGCAATTATTGATTTGAAGATAACAGTTTCAGAACAGAATATCAATACAATTTTGAAAGAAAAGGATTCTGAAATCGAAAAAATGATATCATTAATAGAAAAATAAGTGGACCGGAAGGGATTTGAACCCTCGATCCGATGCATGCCATGCACCTATCCTACCAGACTAGACGACCGGCCCAATTATCAGAATTCTGATTGAAATAAGATCCTCAAATTGGTTATTAACGTTTAGCGGTCTAAAAAAAATCGACATATGAAATTAACACAATATATTTAACCTTCCAAAGAGGGATTGAATCGTTATGGTAGTAGATAACAAAGCAACAGTCACTTACGTTCAATTACTAAAGGAAGATTTGGTCATTTTGAGAATGGTTCCAAAAGAAGGTCCGGTTCCAGATTATAAGGCAGGTCAATTTATCACACTAGGATTACCAAACGCCGCAGACAATGGAAAAATAGTTAGACGAGCATATTCAATTGCATCACATCCAGAAAACAGAGATTACATCGAGATAGTGATCAGATGGGTAAGAAAACCACTTCCAGGCAGACTAACCACACAGATATTTAATGTGAAAGAAGGAGATGAAATTCTCTGGTTGAAACCAACTGGCAGAGCACTACTGATTAATGAAGAACTGACAAATGGTGAAAAAGATAACAGACGAATTATTTGTATTGGTGGCGGAACAGGTCTAGCACCATTTGTCAGCTTTGCACAGCACCTTCACGACTCAAAAGATAAACGCGAGATCATTATTTTGCACGGAGCAAGTTACGTAGATGAGTTGAGTTACAAAGACTTGTTGACCAACCTTGAAAACGAAAGTATTGCCAAAGGGAAAGACGAATGGAACTTCAGATATAGAGCAGCAATCAGCAGACCTCAAGAATGGTTTAACAGATCATGGGCAGGTCAAGTTGGAAGAGTAGAGACATTCCTAAGACCAAGAGACAATGGAATGTCTGCACTGGAAGAATTAATTGGAGATAAGATTACCAAAGAGAATACCATGTTCTATGTTTGTGGTTGGCAAGGAACAATCGACGGAGTGATGGACTTTTTGAATCCCAAAGGCTTCATCACAGAACATGACAAACGTGATGATGGAAGCTTTGAAGTCAAGTACGAATCATACGGATAGAGATTTTAAAAAATCAATCATTGAAATATGAGATTTATTTAGTGGATGCAATTGATTACTGCGCTATATCTTGCACATCTAAATCCCGTAACTAATGCCCATGTCGAAATTATTTCAGAGTTGAAAAAAGATGCCGACATTGTAAAGGTGATGCCAGTGATATTCAAAGACGAGAACAGAGAAATCAACAGTAAAAGCTTCCCGTTTAATTTTGAGACCAGGAAAAAGATGCTGATGTCAGTGTTTGGAAATACGATTCAGATTACAGAGGATTATACATTTTTTGCACCATTCAAGAAATACTTGCCACCATTACTAACACCAAAATCATGGAGGTTGAGAAAACAGATTCTCAAAGGAGTGGAAGGGAAATTTTTTTCATATACTGGAGACAAGGCAGAAGGATACATGTTAAAATTTTATGGATTAAAACCCAAAATAGGTGAAAGAAAGTCACTTTCTGCAGCATCAGTAAAAGAGAAACTGTATGATGCGGCACTTAAAAAAGAATCATCTTGGAAAGAAGACGTTCCAGAAAAAATTGTCAAAATAATAGAGCAGGACTGGAAAACGGTGGAAAAATTTGCAGCGATTGACGACATGACTACACGAGTCGTGGGAATGAAATTTCCAAAAGAAGGATGGTCAAAAGAGTAATTCAACATGTTCCTTTTCACACCACACTTTCAAACCTAAAAAAACTAGGATTTAATTGAAAATAGATTAATACACATAGAGTAAAAGTCCCCTATGAAACTTCCACTTTCAAAATACGTATGGTTTGATGGAAAATATACACTTACAGAAAAAGCTACAATTCCAATCACGACACATGCGATTCATTACGGAACATCAATCTTTGAAGGTATTAGGGCATATTGGAACGGAAGAAATCTCAACATATTCAGACTAGACGAACATGTTAAGAGATTCAGAAAATCAGGTCAATTTTATGATATTTCACTCAATTTTTCAGATCAAGAAATTAGTAAGGCAGTAATTGGAATTTGCAAAAAAAATAAGATCAAGGAATCATGCTATATCAGACCATTTTATTTTGTAGGCGATTATGGAATCAGCCTACACGTGACAAAAAATGCACCGACCAATGTAGCAATTTTTACATTTCCTTTTGGGGATTTGTTTGACAAAAATGGAATCACCGCTGGAGTCGTATCATGGAGGAAATTCTCAGATATGTCTACCCCACCACAGGCAAAGATGGGAGGAAACTATCTTAATTCAATCATTGCCACACAAGAAGCAAAAAGAAATGGGATGGATGAAGCAATCTTACTAGATCAAAATGGAAATGTTAGCGAGGCACCGGGTGAAAATATTTTCATAGTAAGAAACAACCAGATGGTAACGCCGTCACTTTCATCATCAGCACTGGAAGGCATTACACGTGATTCCATACTCAAAATAGGCAAAGACTTGGACATGGATGTAGTTGAAAGAGACATTACTAGAAGCGAATTGACCATGTCAGATGAGATTTTCCTAACAGGTACCGCAGCTGAAATTACGCCGATCATTTCTATGGACGGGGGAAAGATAGGCGAGGGTAAACCAGGAAACATAACTAAAAAGATGATGCAAGAGTATACAGACATCGTGATGAGCAAAAATCAAGACTATGCTCATTGGTTAACTGAGGCATATTAGATGAAAATAGTCCAAATTGGAATTGGGGGATGGGGTAAAAACCACACAAGAATTTTGTCACAGATGAACATCCTAGTGGCCGTATGTGATGCGGATTCAGTGAAGAGTGAAGAATATGGGGGGGAATATTCAATTAATCATTACGACACGCTAGACAAATTGCTAATATCAGAAGAATTTGACGCAGCTTTTGTGACAACTCCCACATCAACGCATACAAAAATTACTAGAAAACTACTACAAGCAAAAAAACATGTCTTTGTAGAAAAGCCGATGACATACAAATCAGAAGAGGGTGAAGAACTTGCAAAGATCGCAGAAAAAAATAAAGTGATTCTGACATGCGGGTATATTGAAAGATTCAACCCCGCAGTAGAAACAGTAAAAAAAATGGTCAGAGAGAGAAAATATGGGGAACTGGTAATGCTCGAATTTCACCGAGAGAACCGAATACCATTGCACATCAAGGACGTCGGAATTATTTACGATACTTCTGTTCACGACATAGATACTGCAAATTGGCTGTTTGAAGACATGCCACAGGTGATATTTGCAAGAGCGGGAAAAATTAAGCATGATCATGAAGATTATGCAAGCATCATGCTAGGGTACAAGAACGACAAAATTGCAATAATTTCATCAAATTGGATTACACCAAACAAGGTCAGAAAATTTAATGCTATATGTACGGATGCTACAATTTCATCAGATTTTATTACTCAAGAAATCATTGTGGAAAAAAATGACAAATCAGAAATCATCAAAAATGAAAAACAAGAACCGCTAATGTTAGAAATTCAGAGCTTTCTTGGAGCAATAGAAGGTAAAAATGAGCAAATAATCAAAGCACAGGAAGCTGTCAACGTTACGAAAATTGCCGAAGCTGCACTTTTATCTAGTCAAAAAGGAATTCCTATCTATCTGGATCTAAGATGAATAAAACAATGATGGATATTTTGGCATGCCCTATTGACAAAACGCATCCTTTGGAATTATTTGAAATCAAAGGTAAAGGAGAAGTAGTATCAGAAGGAGCATTGTTTTGCACGAAATGTTCTAGATTCTATCCGATTATTGAAGAGATTCCCATTATGCTACCCGATGAATTACGAGATAAAAAGCAAGAGATGGAATTTCTGAAAAACAACAAGGAGCAGTTACCTGAAAAGATCATAGTAAGTGCTAATCCATGGCATTTGTGACATGGTAATTAATAATTTTATTTCAAAAAAAGCAAAAATTGGTCAAAATGCACAGATCTGGCATTTTTCATATGTTGGCGATGACGTGGAAATTGGTGACAATGTCAAGATAGGCTCCCTTGCACATGTAGATTATAATGTAAAAATTGGTGACAATACAAAGATAGAAGGCCAAGCATACATTCCACCGCTATCAAGAATTGGAAAGAACGTATTCATTGGCCCAGCTGTGGTATTGACAAATGATCCATATCCAATGAACAGTAAGATGGTCGGTGTTACAATTGAAGATAATGCAGTAATTGGAGCGCGTGCAGTAATCAAAGCTGGAATTACAGTTGGAAAGAACAGCGTAGTAGGAATGGGTGCTATCGTGACAAAAGACGTTCCAGAAAATACCGTAGTGATGGGCGCCCCTGCATTCATCAGATACAGCAGAGAGGAATTCGATAAAAAGCAAAGAAAATGGAAAGAGAGTTAGGATTTAATTTCTTTTTTAAAAATCAAATTTTTTATTTTTGACAGAATAAAGATCCATACAATAACTAGAATTATTGCCACAGTAGCTTTAATCACAGATGCAACAAACCAATTAAGATCACCAAATTCAGATACGGATATGGGGCCTAGAATTACAACCACAATTCCACCCCCTAGAAGTATCAAAAGCCACATTGCAAACAAGAATCCAAACAGACCAAATTTCATAGCGAGATACCCATCAGCAACGAGGTAATCACTGCCAAAATTCCTGAAAACAAAGTCAGCTTAAAAATTGCGCGACCAACCTGTCTTTCGGACATTGGCCCACCTGCAAGAATCAACCTTACCAATGTGACAGGCGCCTTCTTTTCATTGGTAGCCTTTAGCCAAAAATCCTCAGCATGTTCTACAGGCTTTCCTTGGATTTGTCGATGTTCTACAATTCGCCGTACGCTTGATAGAAACAGGAATGAGTTTATTATCGCAGGTAGTAACGCCACCGCTGCGATAATTTCTACCCCGCCAACAATTGCAATTGCACCATACATTGCACCCAATGTCAGTGCTCCGGAATCACCCGGAAAGATCTTACTTGGAATTTTGTGATACTTGTAAAATGCCAGCGATGCAAATGCAAGTGGTAAGCTGATCATCGCAATTTCATAATTTTGGATTATAAACAAACAGATTGACAATGAGAAACCAGATATAACCATAAATCCACTGGCAACTCCATTTAGCACATCAATTGAATTGATCGTGTTTCCAGTAATCGGAATCATGAAAACTATCAATGCCAGATACAGAACAGGGATCTGTACTGTTCCAAATAACGGAAATGCCAGATTCGTGTCATATGTGCCAAGTGCGATAATTGGAATTGCTGCAAAGGCAAGTGCTATAGGCTTAAACCATCCGCCCATTACTTTTCTGTCATCCACATATCCAATCACAAATGCCGCAGACGTCGTAATCAGTATTGCAAGAATTTCATTCATTTGTAAAAATGCGTAAAGAACAATTTCAGATGCAATGATTCCCGCAATTATTGAGGGGCCACCAGGCCGGACTATCAGGACGTTTCCTTTTTTGTTAACGTCTTTAACTGATAGGTTTCTTTTTTCTAGAAATTTGATCAACGGAGGAGTTGTCACAAATACAACAAGGAATGCAACAACGCATGAGATTACGGATGGAACTATTAATTCGATCAATCATCTAACCTTTCGCAGCTCGGCCTTTATGTTATCTGCAATGGTAGAGCCAATCTTATCAATTTCTCCCAATTTACTCACAGGGATTTTTCTCAGGTCATCCAGGTTCTTTACACCATTTTTGTAAAGAATTCGGGATCGGACTCTTCCTATCCCTTTAACTTTGACCAGATCAAGAAGGTCCTCTCGAATTCCATAAACTACTCTTTTTCTCAAGTCATCTAGTTCTTCAAGCAGATCTGCCCTTTCAACGTATTTGGAAATTTCTCTGAGGCAGTATACCAACCAATCGGCATTCTCAGTCATTCTGTGCATGTCTCCAGACTCTATTCCAAGACTGTCAGATAGAGACAATTCAGTAGATTCGGTAATCCATGACTGCAAGGCTAATACACTTCTAGAGCAATCATATTCCGAAATGGGTTCGAGTAACTCTGAAGAATGGTTCTCGATCATCAGACTTGCTGATTCGTAGTCTCTCTGTCGGAGTGAGAATTTTGGAAAAAATTCCTCACAGTTTGTAATCAGATGAAGATATCCAAAGGTGTGTTTCCTTTCTTTGGAAACGTCTTCTACCGAATCCCTGAAGTATGTTGCAGTGAGAGGATCAATGTACAGCATTGATGTCTTTTTTCCAAATTCGGTAGCAGCATACCTTTCGCCTTTTTTAATTATCAGATACTTGCTGGAAAGAAAACGCAGAGAAATGTCTATTGCAAACTTTATCGTGGGTTTTCTAGATTGCAACCCACCAAGCGTTTGCAAAAAGAACTCCAGAATCTCTTCTTTTTTTATTCCGGGATGAGTTACAATGACACTGAGAATGTGAGTGCGCAGTGATTTGTCATCTGTAATCTTTGATACAATAGGTTCAGGTTCTCCATTTACATAATATTCTATTAGATCATCAGTATTTCCATTTCCAACAATAATTGATTCCCCGTAATCATCGTATTGCGGTCTTCCAGCCCTACCACAAAGCTGTTTGTATTCCAAAATACTAATTGGTCTGTTTGCTCCGACCTTGGCATTGTATCGATTAATGTTTGATATTACGACTCGTCGTGCGGGAAGATTTACACCTGCTGCCAATGTAGGAGTGGATGACAACAGCTTGATCATACCCATACGGAATTGTTCCTCTATCGTTTCCCTACATCTTTGGTTTAGTCCCGCATGATGAAATGCAACTCCTTTCTTAACAAGCGATGCCAGAGTCTTTACTAATTCGGTAGGTTCGTTTTCAGATAGGAGTTTTTTGGATATCTTTACCAATGCAGCAGTCTCTTTTTTCTCCAGCATCTGAGAGATTACATCGGATGCTTTGACAGCAAGCGACTTGGAACGTGCTCTGGTTTCTGCAAATACCAAGGATTGTCCTCCCTGCTGCACGGATTGTACTCCTAGATCAATTGGAGTTCCCCTGAGACTGAGGTCAACTTCAAAGGTTTTGCCATCATTCATTGTGACCACACCTCCATCGCACACTCCTTCTGAGAGGGGGACAGGCCGCCAGTCATTTTTTACAAGATTGCATCCAAGCCAGTCTGCAATTTCATCAGAATTTGTGATTGTCGCACTAAGACCTACAATCTGAGGCTTTGAATCAAGCAGTTTCAGCTGTGTCAAAATCATCTCAAGTGTAGGACCCCTATTCTCATCTGCAATCAAATGTACCTCGTCAGAGATTACCAATCCGATGTCTTCAACCCATTCGGCACCATGTCTAATGATGGAATCCATCTTTTCATTTGTCAAAATCAGCACATTGCTTTTCTCTAAATTTTTTTCAATATTTTCAAAATCACCCGTAGAAATTGCAACTTTCACTTTGTTTCCCAACGAAATTTTTTCTAATTTTTTAAACTCTGAAAACTTTTCAGCAGCTAATGCACGCAATGGACTTAGATAGATTACCTTGCCTTTGTTCTTTGAAACATAGCTAAGTATTGCAAGCATCGCAATCAGGGTTTTTCCACTTGCAGTCGGGGCAGACACGAGAATACTTTTTCCGTCAAGCAATCCGGATTCAACGCTATCAGCTTGCGGAGGATATAGTTTTTTGAATCCCTGTGATATTAGAAAATCGATTGCGGCATCAGAAAGTTCCAATTTCTCTATGTTCATACTCGGTTATAGTGACCGGGTTTTGATTCATAAATAGATGCTTCTCTGAGCATCCTTCGGATATAATTTCTAGCCTCTTCTTCTGTAAACTTTTCACTCTTTTCAAGTTCTTGCACAAAGGTTTTTTCGTCAACTGGCACCTTGTTATCACCCTCTAATCCCTTAAGAACATCCATGAACAGCTGCATCTTTGAGATCTCACTACGCGGCTTTCCTTGTAATACTCCAAGATCAACTTTTCCGGTATTGACATCAACTCCAGCATCCTGAAGCATGCTCTGAATTAGAAATATCGCGCGATCTGCATCCTCTTCTTCCACCTTGTCTTTCATGAGTATTCTTGCTCGAGCAGTAGAAAGACGAATGATTCCCTCCAATTGTCTGGGAGTAACAGTGATCATCTCTTCAGATTCCACGTTTCTCATTTGAAGATAGTAAGAAAGAATTTTGTCTTCTGCCTCTTTAGTCAGTTCAGGAACACCTCGTTTTGCATACGAGAGATATTTCGTCAGCAAGTCAACTTCGATTACGGATTTCTTATCAGTACCTTGCTTTGTGTTTCTTTGAATTATGTGTCTTGCAATTGATTCGTCTCTTTCTTTGGTTGGAATGTCTCTGACAACAAAGATCAAATCAAATCTAGTAAGTAACGGAATTGGCAGGTTCACGTTTTCTGTAATGTTTTTGAAAGGATCATATTTTCCGTACATGGGATTTGCTGCAGCCAGAATCGAAGTCCTTGCATTTAATGTGGCAACAATACCACCCTTGGCAATACTTGCAGATTGCTGTTCCATGACTTCGTGCAGTGCACTTCGATCCTCGGGTTTCATCTTGTCAAATTCGTCTATACTCACAAGACCCTGATCACCTAGTACAACCGCACCAGCTTCCAGCATCATAATTCCAGTTTTGTCCCTGACAACGGCAGCCGTTAGACCTGCAGCTGTGGAACCCCTACCTGAAGTATACAGACCTCTTGGCGCAATTCTTGCACAAAACTTTAGCATCTCACTTTTTGCAGTACCAGGATCTCCGACGAGAAATACGTTGATGTCCCCCCTGATCTTGCTTCCGTCACCTAGCAATCTCTGATTGGAACCTACGATAAGCAGCAAGATGGCTTCCTTGATAAGCGACTGACCCTGGATATGGGGAGCAAACGAATCAATTAGTTTTTGATAGACATCAGAACTTTGACTCAGTAATTTGATTCTTTTTTCCTCCTCAGGGGAAATTTCTTCTCTTCCAATTTTTCTGTCGGTCTTTGAACCACGACCGCTCAAGAATTCAATGTTATTTCCTTCAATTCTCAATCTGTACAATCCACTATGACCCCTCTGAACTCCCGCAACAGATTCTTGTTCTACTCTTACCACACCGGTAAGTATGATCCTATCACCTGGCCTGGAATTGTCCACCAAGTCCTGCCTGGTTGTGACATCAATATAGTGAGGAAGCTGTCCAGGAGGCAGGTCCTCTGGAAGCTCTTGCAATCGCAATATCTGAAAATCGATAAACTTGCTTGCCTCAGGCTTTAGCTCAAAGTCCCGGTGTTTGCAACTGGGATTATCGCATACTATTGGAAGTTTTACATCCATTCCTTTTAGCTGAATAACTTTGGTAGGATGCTCATCAGGACATACAAAGACCAGTTCCTTTGCAAGGGGTTTGACTTCGGATGCCCTAACCACCATTCCAGATACACTGGTAATGTGTCCGATAGTTTCTGCAGTGATTTGTCTCAGACTTCGCTCTAGCGGGAAATTGATCAGCCTTACTCGAACTTCATCCTTTATTTTTTCTGCATAGTCAGAGAACCTTGTCTGAAGTGCTTCTTTGATTGCTCTGGAAAACGCATCAAATAGCCTATCAGGATTTTCAGAAAATATAATTTCGATTTGCGGCTCTACAACCAAATCATTATAGTCAACGATGATGTATTTTGAATTTTTTGGCATCATCTCATCAATTGCGTTTACGTACTTGTATTCGCCATTCTTGTCCTTGAATCTAACGAGAAACTCTTTTACCTTATCTGATAATGCAGAATCTGTAAACGTGCTGGCCTGGACGTTACTCATTTAGATCACCGGTAATTTGTCTTTCAAACTCTTTGCTGTTTTCGTAGATTATTTTGTAGAATACATTTTCCTCCACAGTTAGCTTATTGTATAATTCGGTATTTAGCTTGATGGAATCAGCTATTCTTACAAGTTTGCCCCTTCTCATCCTAAACAATTCTAGCATCATACTCTCAACCATGTCAAAGTCATCCCGATTCAATTCTTTCATGGATTCTCTGAGTTTGATATAGAAATGCGGATCCAATGTGGAAATTTGATATTCTCCAACCATCTTTTCCTTGGACAATGCCTGTTTTAGTTCGGTGATCATGTCAGGAGAATCCAAAGTTCCCAACTGATTGTCAGACAAGATCTTGCCTATCCATTGAGGCATGTTAATGGTATCTCCCTGAACGCCGTCGATTTTTATGCCAGCAACATTGTATTTGAAATCCTGATTAATCGTAAGCTTCGCATCCTTTAGCTTATATCCAATCAAATGTACTTTTTGAACTTCATCTATTTCCATTTAAGATCACTTTGTCTGATTTACATCCTCAAGTATCGGATCGATCAATTCTGTTAACAATATTGTGAGATCAATTGATCCTAATTAATCCGAGACTACAGTGTACAAATTACGCCAAATTTTGATTTTAGTGTACAGCATACCAGAATAACCAATCCGGATTTATTAATGGGATTTAGTCCTGGATACTCATGTCCTCAACTGGTATGTGGGTAGAGAAATACCGACCGACAAAGCTTTCTGAAGTAGTAAACCAGACAGACATTATCGGTAGCTTGGAGGCATTAATCAAGGATCCTACAGACATGCCGCACCTGATGTTTTCAGGTTCTGCAGGAGTTGGAAAGACAACCACCGCCTTATGTATATCAAGGCAGATCTTGGGAGAACATGCCAAAAGCAACACGCTAGAGCTAAACGCATCTGACGAAAGAGGAATAGGAATGGTCAGGGAGAAGGTAAAGAAATTCTCAAGATTTGCAGGAATGGACGAGGTTCCTTTTAAGATCATCATTTTGGATGAGGCAGATGAAATGACATCAGATGCACAGACAGCACTGAGACGAGTCATAGAGGATACCGCAAAGTTTTGCAGATTCATCTTCATTGCAAACAATATTTCAAAGATTATCGATCCAATTCAAAGCAGATGCGCCACCTTCAAATTCACATCCATTTCAGAAGAAGACGTCATCAGCAGACTCGGAGAAATTGCCAAAAAAGAGAAGATAAAGGCAGATAAAAAAGGACTCAAGGCAATCTATGATTATTCTGAAGGAGACCTGAGACATGCCATCAACCTTATGCAGGCAACGGCAAGCCTTGGCGGAATCACAGAAGATAACGTAAAGGCCTCAGCAGGATTAACCAAGACCAGTGACGTTGACGCGGTTCTAAAAATAGCACTGTCAGGTAAAGTGGCAGAAGCCAGAGAAAAGATGATAGAGCTGATCAAGGTTTATGGAATGTCAGAATCTGACTTTTTAAAATACATCAATTCAGCAGTGTTCAAATCAAAGCACGACAAGCTGGCAGATATCTTGGAAGTGATTGCAAAGTATGATTATAGAATCCTGGTAGGTGCAAACTCGGAAATTCAGCTGTCTGCAATGCTTGCAGAACTTGCAAGGATAGAAAATTAAAACGCAGAGAGAGGGATTTGAACCCCCGTATGCTTGCGCACACAGGCTCTCAAGGCCCGCGCCCTACCGAGCTAGGCGACCTCTGCAAAAAGTCTTGGAAAATAGTGATTAAAATCTGTTGACATAAAATAGAAAAATAAAGAAAAAGAAAAAAATTCTTAATCGTGTGCGTGTGGTCCGCCACCGCTAGATGGCATTTTCACATACGTGCCAGCGGCTTTCTCGTGCCATTCTTGGTTAGAAGCCTCAATTCGGATTGCTCCTTCAGGACAGATTTCTTGACAGGCCATACAAATCGTACAATCGTGTTCTCTGATTGGCTGTGATTTGTCTGTATAGTCTAATCTTTCGTCTTGTTCCGTCAAACCGGTGCCTTCAAAGGTTTCACCCTTACAGGCTGCGGCTGAAATGTCTTTCTCGGTTCTAAACCATTGGAATGTTTGAACTGGACATACACTCATGCATGCGCCAGCTGCTACACAGGAATCCCAATCGACTGCAACGGTTGTTCCGTGAATTCCGAGGGGAACTTGTTCTTCTCCTCTTTCTTCATAGGCTGCCTTTACGTCATCGTTTGAGAATGCTGCCCCTTCTGAATTTCCTTCCCCCCAGATAAAGTGAAGATTTTCACCGTCTGCGTGGTTAGTCTGTCCAGTTGGTTTTACATCGTCGTGACAAAATTCTTCTGGTATAACTAGATCTACCATGACTAGATTGTTTTAGAATATTATTTAAAGCTAGATAAAATTAGTTGGGACTAAATTTGTGAAACCGAAAATTTCAGGATTTGAAAAGTCTTAAACTTACAGGGTCTTTGCTGCGCTTTCGTGTTTTTCCACATTGGCCTGATCAACCTTGATTGCCTGAGGAGGACATACAGATACGCATGCCATGCACCAGATGCAATCATGTTCTCGGATTGGATCTGCCTTGTCAGTGAGATCTTTGCGCTCATCTTTGATATCACTGCCGGTACCTGCAAAGGTTTGACCGACAACATCTTTTGCGGCAATGTCTTTTTCTGTTCTGTACCATTGGAAGACCTGTACTGGACACGCCTCAATGCAAGCTCCGTCTGCAACGCATGAGTCCCAGTCTACTGCAACCATCGTACCGCTTACACCAAGTGGAACTTGTTCTTCACCTCTTGCCGCATATGCCGCAACGACATCTGCATCTGCCAGCGTTTCAACTTTTGAGCCGTCAGTGTTTGTGGTTTTGCCAGGACCCCACATAATATGGAAATTTCCGTCATCTAGGGAAATTTTTCCAGTTGGTTTTAGACCTTCAGGAAAGTTCTCTGCTATTGGCATGATATAATTTTCTTGTAGTTATTATTTAAAGCTAGATAGACGGGTTTTCTTCATCTAAGTCACTGCTTGAACAGTCAGGATGGGAAATTCCCTTACGTTCATAACGCTGAACGACCAATTCTCTGGATATGGATATTATCAAATTTGACGTGTACAGGGGACCAAATCTCGGAGTCTACATCAGTGTCAATGACAAGATAGGACTTGTTCCGATGGGATTTGCAGAGACCAAGTCAGACAAGCTTGCAGGATATCTAGACATTGAAATTCTTCATACCGCAGTTGCCAACACCAGACTGATTGGCGCATTATCAGTGATGAACAACAACGGAATATTATTGCCAACTACAGCATATCAAAACGAGTATGACTATCTCAAAGAAGTGACAGACTTGAAAGTCGGCGTACTTGATACCAAACACAACGCATTGGGAAACGTAATCTGTGCAAATGACAAGGGAGCAATAGCATCCCCGTTACTATCAAAGGAAGACTGCAAGACCATTTCAGACGTGCTGGGAGTGGAGGTAGTCCAGAAAAAAATTGCTGGATCAAATCTGTCAGGGGTGGTTCTCAGCTCAAACAACAGCGGTGCTGCAATTCATCCGGGAGCAAGCGATGCGGAAATAGCAACAGCATCAAACGTATTGGGAGTAAACGTAGAACCAAGCTCGATTAACGGCGGCGTTCCGTATGTATCATCAGGAATGCTTGCAAACGATCATTGCATAGTGGTAGGCTTTCTTACCAGTGGTCCTGAAATCATGAACCTGACAAGAGCATTTCTAAACTAGAAACTGCCCAGGATCCTCAGTAAGCTTTTCCAACGAAATGGTTCCCTCCGTTCCTTTTACCATGTCCTTGAGAACTACGTTTCCATTTTCCAATTCCTGCGGACCTACGATGATTGCAAGCTTTGCATTTGTGGCAATGTCCATCTGTTTTCTCATGTTGCGTCCTGCCAGATCAATGTCAGTCGGAATGTTGTTTAGTCTCAGCAGTGACGCAATGGAGAATGCGACCTTTTGCATCTCCTTGTTGATGTACAGTACTGCGATTCGGTCATGAGAAGCAGCAGTATCTGAAATAATCTTTTGCTCTTGCATCGTGAGGATTATTCTTTCCACTCCGCCTGCCACTCCCGTTGCGCCAATGTCTTCTCTGTTGAATGCCCGGGTCAGCGTATCATATCTGCCGCCACCTGCCAATGCACCGAGGGTTGAATTCTTGTCAAACACCTCAAAGACCACTCCGGAATAGTAATCCAGTCCACGGACTATCCCAAAGTTGATTCGAACGTTTGAGACACCCCTGTTTTCAAGCGAATCAATCAGTGATTTTAGATCGTCCCAAGATTCCAACAACTCGGTATCAAACAGTTCCTCTACTTCAGAAACGGTTCCCTTGATTTGCGAAAACTCTAGAATCTTTTCGATCTTTTTTGTCTCATATCCCTTCTCTTGGAATTCCTTCAGAATTTGCTCCTTGGGTTTTTTTGCAATCTTATCTACCGCCCTCAAAATGTCCGCAATCAGTTGCGGTTCCTTGGAATCAAAGACCCTGTTGATGTATGACTCTACAAGATTTCTGTGATTGATGTCAATTGTAATGTCCTTGAGCAGCAACGAATCAAATAATCGTGATGTGATCTCTATGATTTCGGACTCTGATTCGAGATTGGCCTTGCCATATACCTCGATGTCCCACTGGTGAAAGTATCGGTACCTTCCCTTTTGCGGCTCATCATACCGGAATACCCCGCCAAACGCGGAAATCTTTGCCGGTAGCTTCATTGACTTTTGGGATGTCGCATATCTTGTCAGCCCCATCGTAAAGTCAAAACGCAATGCCACTTCCCTGTCCCCCTTATCCTTGAAATAGTAAATCTCATCTCGAATTGCGGGACCTGACTTTGTCTCCAATGTGGATAGCAGCTCGATTGGAGACGGATCCATAAATGAGAATCCGTATAAATCAGATAACTTCTTGAAATGAGACCTGACATGCTCGATGCTTGCGTTTTCGGCACCCTCAAAGTCCTTCATTCCTCGCGGCAGTTCCAAGTCAATTAGATGCCAAATGATTGTGATTTAGATATTTCTGTGGAAGATGACAAATGCCTAAGTTAATACAGAAATGCTCAAGTCAATCATCATCATGAAGGTAACAGTAAAGGAAGGTTGGAGCGAGAAAAGCAAGATGGCAATTCTCGCAATGGGAGTTGGCGTTATAGCAATAATTGCAGCAGTGGCACTGGACTAGTCTTTCTTTGAGGAGAATGCAGACATCCAATACCGCATCATCTTTCTGTTGAAATCCGTGAACAGCTCCGCATTGTCATTAAGCGTTTTTGCATTTTGCTTTGCAGCACCTATGTTTGCGATTGCAATCTTTTTGCAGTATGCCCTATACCTCAGGGCCTCCTCGCTTGCATTCTCGACAAGAGATTTTGCGGCATCGGTTCCCCCACTATCAAGTCCGGACTTCTCTAGGAATTCCTTGTTCAGCAAGATGTTTGCGCTGATTACATTTTTCCATGTCTTGTAGCATTCGTTTTGATAGTCAAAGAGCACATGCTGCATGTGCGGTACGGAATTCTCTATTTCCAAAAAATACTTTTTGGCTACCCTGTCAATCGCATCAGAATCATTCTTTGAATTAGGATTACTTTCACTCATGAATTCTGTATCAGTTTCACGGATTTAAGATTTCCAGGCAAGGAAAGAAGATTTAGGTAAGAATCAGGCATCATACTCAATGGAGAGGACGATTCTTGCAGGCGATCTTGAGATCTGCAGAATCCTCAACGGGATGTGGCAGGTTGCCGGAAGTCACGGCCAAATTGATCCAGAGTCCGCAATATCAGACATGAAAAAATATCAGGAATCCAGATTTACGACATGGGATCTTGCGGACATTTACGGTCCTGCGGAATCGCTGATTGGGAAGTTCAGACGCAGCAATGATGCGGATAAAAAATTTCAGGCCCTGACAAAGTTCGTCCCGAATCAAGGTCCGATGAGCAACAGCATCGTCACCCATTACATCGAGCAGTCCCTGAAAAAGATGGATACGGACTGCATTGATCTGCTACAGTTTCACTGGTGGGATTACAGCAATGCAAGCTACCTTGATGTGCTGAATCACCTCTCAAAGCTGCAAGACGAGCAGAAGATAAGACACCTGGGACTGACAAACTTTGATACCGAACGGGTAAGGATAATGAAAGAAGCAGGTTTTAAGATCGTGTCAAATCAGGTGCAGTATTCCATACTGGATCAGAGGCCAGAAAAATTGATGGCCCCATATTTTGCAAAGCACGGAATCAAGATCCTCTCATATGGAACGCTGCTTGGAGGATTCTTTTCAGAGAAATATCTCGGAGCAGACGAGCCGCACAGGGGGGAGCTAGTAACTGCAAGCTTGCAAAAATACAAGAACATGATAGACGAGTGGGGAGGATGGCAGCTGTTCCAGGAGCTGCTAAGGACGCTAAGCGAGATTTCCATAAAGCACGGATGCAGCATTGCAAACGTATCAGCCAGATTCATCCTGGACAGGCCGCAGGTTGCGGGAGTAATAATTGGGGCAAGGCTGGGAATTGCCAATCACACAGAAGACAACGACAAGGTCTTTGATTTAAAATTGGATGATGAGGACATTTCATCCATTGGAAAGGTCACAGCAAAGTCAAATGATCTGCTTGAAGTCATCGGCGACTGCGGCGGAGAATACAGATAGCAGATGTCAAAGGTCTTCAGAATTTCATATTTCTAGGATTTTACGCATGGAAATTTATACGATGCAGGCACAACATGTATTGCTTGACTGAAAAGGCCTTACCAAATGACGATTCTGATTTTCCCCTTCCGGGAAGGGGAGAAGAAAGCGATTCGGCATACTTTGGGATGCCAGCAGATGAGGAGCCACCAAGTTCAACGTATGATGATGATGATGATGATGAAGCAGATGATCCAAAATCAAAGAGCAGAATCCTTGTCATATCCGCAATAGTGTTTGCGGTGATGGCAGCCGGAATATTTTCGTATTACTTTCTAAACCAAAGCGAAATAGACTCGCAGATTCTTGACAACGCCGCCTTTGACACCCTGGAGGAAAGGATGGTAAAGCACTATGATGTCGGCAGGTTTGGAAGCGATCATGCGCATGCCGCAGTGGCGGTATTCATAGACGGCGACCAGCTGGACTTTGCAATGCCGCAGTTTCAGGTCCAAAGCAAGTACATACACTTTGAGAATGACAACCCGTATCAGATTCACAAGCACGCGACCAACGTTACGCTGCACATGCTGTTTGCATCATTGGGAATTGAGATTGAATCGGACTGCATGCGTCTGAAATTTATGGCAGACAAATCAGAGGAGTACTGTTCTGATGCAGACAGAAAGCTTTCGATGCTGATTAACGGAAAACCCGTCTCAAACGTAAACCTGTACGAGATAAGCCACGACGACAGAATTCTGATATCCCTTGGAAATGCGGAATCGGTTTCAGAGCAGCTAAATGTTCTGGAATCACTTGAGATACATGACGTTCCAAAAAAGAACCAGTCCGTTTCAAACAGGGATATGTCGGTTTGATACCATTGCAACGGCATTTCAATTGAAAGAGTCTTAACGTCAGTTGAAAGGTCAAACGCATGGTTCTTGCATACATTGGAATCGCAATCGGAGTTTTGCTCGTAGTGATTCTGATAGTCAAGGTGGCAAGGACCAATCCCCGCGAAATAGCGGGAGTTGACATCCGCTGCAAGAAATGCGGGGCTGCTACAAACGGAACGGCATGTCCAAAATGCGAGAAGAAATCCCAATCGTTTGGAATCTGATTCTCACGTGAACTGTTTTTAAGACAGTTTCAGGCACGAAATCTGTGACCTCAAGGATCAGCTGCGAATGCAAGCAGTGCAACTGCGACAAGGTGTTTGTGGCAGTGGATACGGAGGATCTTCTCAACCTGATACAGCACGGACGGCTGACCCAGGAACAAACTGACTTTCTAAAGACTAGGATGGGAAGCACGTCATGCAAGCAGTGCTTTCTTGGAAATCATCACACCGATGAGAATCTGCAACAGGCTTAAGTTTGCAATTTGCAAAATAGAAAACATGAAGCCTGCAACCAAGGGAGCCATAGTGATCATGATTGCAATCATTGTGTTTTACGGTAGCATGAGTCTGCTGTGGAGAATGTAAAAGAGTCTTCTGAATAATCAAGCAAGCAAGGAACTTGGAAAATAAGATAAATATCTCCAATCAGATTGTAAACCATGGCAAAAAGCATTAGCTGTTCAGATGCCGGAAAGGACTGCGGATGGTCTGCAACTGCGGAATCCGAAGAAGATCTGATGAAGCAAGTCAAGGAACACGTTCTGGCAAATCACACGGAGATTGAACTCAACGAGGAGAACATCACAGGCATCAAGTCACTGATCAAAGAAGTATAACTATGCAGAACTAGTCAGTTTTTTTATTTATTTTTGATTGCGAAAATTGCTACTAGTATAAAAGAACTATTCTCTTTGATTTTCTCAAAAACAGATAGTTCTCTTATGCTGGCGAATCTAATGGATTGTATGGCTTTGGAATCAAAAAAGAGCGGACCGTACACAAAACCCGAACAGGAAAAGAGACGAGACGAGGTATTCAAGCTTCACTTTGAATACGGATATCCTGCAGTGCGCATTGCAAAGATGCTGAATGTCAACAGAAATACGATAAATGAGGACATCAAGTATTTGTATTCTGAGATGTACGATGAGGACAAGGCCACATTCTCCAAAGATTGGCTGGACAAGCAGTTTACAAGGCTGGAACTGCAGCGTGCCAGACTGCGAAAGGAGCTTGAAAAAGACATTCCCCTAAAGGACAGGCTGCAAATAGAGAAATTCATCACAAACATCGACTTGAATATTAGTACCCTGATTGTCAAAATTGAGGCATCCAGACGATTTGTAACATTGTGGATAAAATAATCAAGAATTCATTGATTGTCAAGAGGCCAGATGTCATCAGACAGATAATTTTGAAAAAGAAAATTGTACGAGTGAATAAAAAACAATACAAGATGGGTAAAAAAATCTAAATTTAATATTACATTTATTTTAATTCAAGATTTCCAAAATTCGTTCTCCTTCTGGCGTAAGCTCAACCCATCTGGTCCTCCCATCCTTGTTCTCTTTGACAAATCCCCAATCATTTTTCAATGGCTGAATAATATTTTTGTCCAGGCTTGCAAATCTTGCTTGCTTGTGGTTATCCATTTTAGCTCCAATCTTAATGATTCCTTTTTCTTCTGCCACTGTTGCCAAATTACTCTTGGTGATTCTATTGTCATTTGTTTTAATTATTTGTAAAGATTGTACCAGTTTATCTTCGGGAGTTTTAATCTCGTATTTTGGCACATAGATTATTTTTTCCAATCCCGTGGACATCTGCCCTCCCTCGTATTCGTAATAGTCTTTTGGTTGAATGTAATATGGAATTAAGTTATTTTTTTGATTAAACATCATGCAAGCCATTGTACATGCAACAGCTTGAATTTTGGATCCAGATGAAACGTTGACATAGTAAGTATTCTCTTTGCCTTCATTCATTATGGTCCTTACACCTTTTATTGTGCTGGATAAATCCAATCTGTTTAGTTTCATGATTTCAAATTCTATCCTAGTTTTTTTTAATCTGCTTTTGATATCATTAAGATACGATTGAGCATCAGTTTTTTTTGGATCATTATGTGTCAAGATCCAGACCTTGTCAGCCTTCATATCTATTGCAGGCAGAACTACTCTGTCAGATTCAAAGCCTAATGGTGCGATATGTATCCGTAATCGTGCGTGTTCACTCATTATAGTATGTTCATTAAGCATAATATGTTGATGGTATTTAATAGTTTATTTTTTTTAAACTAGTCATGAAGGTACAATACTATCCAAGAATAATACGAGAATTTGAAGATGAAAAAGACGAAGAGCCAATGGTGTATGGACAGTGGAATTAAGTTAATTCAAAAAAATCTGTTCTTCCTAATTCCAGTTCAATTCAAATTTATCCTGATTTAATTAAATATTACAAAGATTCTAAGGATGTCAAGATAAGAAAATTAATTGCAAAGATGTTATTTGATGAATTACGATAAAACAAATTGTCAAAATTAATTTTTTAAGGTTTATCATTTATCTAATCTGCATTATGTGAATGATTTTCTTTGTGAATCCAAATTATCTTGTTAATGTGAATGATTTTAAAAAACATAATGTTACTCATTAATCTTGAGTTATCTTTTAGGATGTTCTAGATATATTTCTAAAAGATAACAGCATGATGTTATACATATCATATCATCTGTCTAAATGATTTTAGATTCACTTGAGATATTTGCATACAAAAAAATAGATAAAAAACTAATTACTGTTTTACAAAAATAAATAAAAAAAGAAAAAAATTAGATTGCGGGAACTACCATTCCTCGGTCAATCATCCGAAGTGCGGAATCTGCCTTGAGGCACATTGCGGCACCGTTTGATATCTTCATTACCAGGCTGCGTCCATCCTTGCACTCCACTTCTGCTGCGTCAACGCCTGCAGTCATTTGAGTGTGTGGGGAAATCCATGCTAGTCGCATATCTTTTGCCTTTTCAATGAATTCTTCTCTAAGTTGTTGTTTTTCCTCGTCAGTCATTTCAGATGATTTTTCGCGGAGTTCTGCCTTGAAGGCCTTCATCTCAGCTAGTCTGTCATGAATGTCAGACTTTCGCTCATCAGAAATTTTATGCTTCATAGACTTCATGTGATCCTCAAACTTCATTTTGAGTTCTGACTTTCTCTCGTCAGTCAGTTCACCGTGCTTTTCGATGTACTTCATCTTGATCTCCATTCTCTTCTCTTCAGACATGTCATGATGTTTGTCCATGATCATTGCCTTAAGCGGATTGTGTGAGTTCTCAGACAGTTCCATCTTCATTGCATGTTTCTTGTCTTTCATTGCGTCATGATGCTCCTTCTTGTAGTCCTCCCTTTCCTCAGGCGTCATTTCACACCAGTTTGAGAGTCGTTCAAGCTTTTCTGAATCATCAATTTCTGCTGCACGTTCTGAGTCTGTCATTTCACACAGTTTTGCATAGTCCATGTGATGCTTTTTTCCAGCCATCTTTTCATGCATTTTTTCCTTCATGTGTGCTTTGTATTCGTCTTCGTGCTCTTCAATGAAATCCGTTCTTCCGTCATCATCTAGCAAACAATATCTGTTCATTTTCTCTTCGTGATCTTCTGCCTTGTCATTTTCTTTGACAAATGCTTCTCTATCCTCATCGGACATCTCACAATAGTTCTCTAGATGTTCTCGCATGTCTTTTTTGTAATCCATGCGATAATCTTTGGAATAGTCTCGTAGCTCGGCTCTGATCTTGTCTCCATGCTTCTCGATTAGCTCATCAATTACATCTTGTTCATCTTCTGACATTTCGCAGTATGTTGCTAGTCTGTCATTGAACGGTGCAAGTCTTGGATGATCTGCAAGCAGTTGACGTTTATCTTCGTCACCTAGTTCGCAATAGTCATCAAGCAGGTCATCAAGATCAAAACGATCATTGTCATCTTCATGCATGTCATCGTCTGTTTCATCAACGGTTTCAGAATCTATTGCGTCAATGACGTCATCAAGTGAATCATCACGCTCATCCTCATCCTCAATCTCACAGATTACTGTCAGTTTGTCTGCATAGTCATCCAGATCGTATTTGGACAGAACGTCACCTTGTTCCTCAAGTGTCATCTCACAAAAGTCTTCTAGAATATCATCAATGTCATCTGATTCAGCAAATGCTGCGTTTCCAGCTGTAACGCCGGTAAACATAATCAGCGAAAAAACAACGCTTAGAAGTTGCGTACTTTTCATTGTGATTTTTTTAATTTTTCGAATATAAAGCGTATCGCATCATAGTAACGAATCTCTTATTACAAAAGAGACGCTTTTTGCATAGATTCGTGCCTGTAATCATGAATCTTTTGTTCTTTTCCGTCATATACGATAATTTTGGAATTTTTAATGTGACTAGACAATCAGACAAGAAATCCGTCGGTCTAACTATCATGATGGCATTGTTCCTTGCAATCGCATTGGGACTAACTGACATGATATCAGAAGATCAGGCAGTTTCGCTAGTTCACGAGTTCGGAGAGATTTTGGAAGGCGTGGAAGCTGAAATAATGTCAATTCCAAATGACACTACACCGGCATTCAACACGGCAGATACGATGCATGCAGAAAAGATTCATGTAGAGATTTCACATCTGCAGGCCTTTGATGAGGCAATTCGCAAACAGGCTCTCTAAGTGCTCCATAGTTTTCCCAGTGAAAACTAGATTCAGAGTGCTTGGTCTTACATTCATTTATTTATTTTTCAGGTACTCTGACCCCAATTTTTTTCTGAACGAAAGATAAGTCATTAGTAATTTCTTTTATTCAATTATTTCCAGTTGCATCATGAGATACATAAAGACGACAAGACTGGAACACGGAATAGTGATACACTATCAGAACAGTTGTGGCAACATAGAATCACATTTTATTGAAAACGATTCATCAGGTAAAGTGTGACAAGAAAAGAAAAGAAAAAAAGATTAAGAAACTATGATTGTTCCTTGCATACTAGTATGCAAGGAACAAAAATAGTCATAGTTACCTTTCTCATTTAGAGCAAGTTCAAACTTGTCTCCAGGCTGTAAAAGACTGCTATCAAATTTTCCATCATATTCAATGGTTCCAGATCTGACAGATGTTACAGTGTGTTGATTGCCATCAATATTGTCAAAAACAATCTTTTCACCCACAGATGCTTGGATAACATTTGGGACATAAAATGGAGATTCCAATCCAACAATGTCTACAGTGTTTTCTTTTACTGAATCCATTTGTTGCATGACATCTACTGTTCCTTCTTCATTATCAAATACCTGAATTACAAATCTTGTTGACGCTTCTCCAAATAATGGAGCTGAGTACGGAATTGTACTAAGATCTGCTAAAATCAAGTATGTTCCAGGTTGAGAGAATGTCTGAGTTGTTGAAAGCAATCCACGATGACCATGATATGCCCCATGTAATGGAATTGATATTGGGGCGTCTGGTTGATCAGCAGATGCTGATGTATAATAATTTCCACGTCGAACGCTTAATTGACCATCTACGTGTGTGGCATCTTCTCCTGTTTTCGCATCATTTACGGCTATGAGTAAGGTGGTTGGTTCACCTACAACAATTCTCTCAGGCTGCGTAGTGAGAGTCACTAGAATTTCAGTATCAGACTCAGATCCTGTTAATGTAATGGTTTTACCTTGGTTTACTACGTCTACTGAAAATTCAAAACTTCTCGAACCAAAGTTGTTGATTGGATCTTCATTGAATTTCAATAGATCTCCAGAAACTACGGCTCTAGTTTGACCTAGTTCCGGTACTGGTGCTCCAAGCATAAATGGACCTGATGACGATATGGTGTATTTTATTGTATATGTTCCTGACTCAGGAAAACTATCTTTAAAGTTCATAATTCCAAAATGACCATGAAGCGTTGTAGTTCTGTGAACTATCTCTCCATTAGGACCAATTATTGCATATGCCCAATCCGTATGCGATAGATTTGCTATACGACTTGAATCAGTAACTTTAGCATTTACTGGAACTAGAGTTCCCGCTACAATTGTTGCAGGTACTGTAAATTCTATAGATACATCATCTTGCGTTTGAGTCTGCTCAATTAATTTCACAGAATCTGCATTCATAGAATTTTGTTCTGCAAAAACATTTTGTGAAAAATCAATTGAGGGTTGAACAAACAAAACCACCAAAGTAATTGATAGTATTGTTGTGGTTATTCCCATGAATCTTGTGGTATTCATAAGAGTTAGAATATGAAATTAGTTTAAGATACTTTTACCAAACAACACCCAGATCGTACCAAGATCAGAATGAAGGAAGGAAGGAAGGAAGGAAGGAAGGAAGGAAGGAAGGAAGGAAGGAAGGAAGGAAGGAAGGAAGGAAGGAAGGAAGGAAGGAAG
>JAJCXK010000045.1 GCA_029263475.1 Candidatus Nitrosopumilus sp. | reverse complement strand
AAACCTCCCCTTTGCACTAGTGATAGAACTGCATGTTTTAATCAAGATGCTAATCTGTGTGATCCTTCTGGATGGGAATGTGGAGACAATGAAATGATATTTGAGGAAATTATGGAAAATGAAGACTAGGCTTTTGATAATTGTCACAATTTCTATTTTTGTGGCTCTAATTGTTTTTGTTGGCATCATTTATTCAATAAATTTGGAAATGGACTTGGAAATGAAGAATATCAAATCTATGGACTCTGATCCTGATCTGTCTCCTAGTTATGCACCGTACAATTATCGGATGCTGCAATTTGATTCAATATTTGTTGCAGGTCCCATCATACTGGGAGTTATTTCATTGGCATTTATTGTGCCAAACATAATCTTGAGAATAAAAAAAATTCAGACTAGAAAATACATGTTAGTTATAACTGCAATCATTTTGATATTTTTTGGTATTTCCTATATTCAAAACGGTTTGTCCGCACTAACTCCTGAACGTTTTGAACAACAAGATGATTATAGAATAAATTTGATTGGAGCATTAATTCCAATAGCAATCGGAAGTGGTCCTGTGATACTTGGAATCATTGCATTAAAAAAAGCAAAATTGAGAATAAGAAAATGAAAACTAGACATTCCAAAGAAGATCACGCGTTTAGTTTGATATTTTACTGATAAAAAAATAGCATGGATTTAGCGTGATCTCTCCAGTTGAGCGACACGCATTTCTAAATCATCTGTCCTTTCTTGAAGTTCAGAAATATCCACTTTGTGTTTGGAGGGCTTACAGTCAAATCCGTTGTGTCCATGTGCACATGTCTCAGAATATCGGGGGATCTTTGGTTTTTCTGAAGCATCCTCTGACACTTCTGCAAACGAACTTGACGCTGCAACCATGCCTATGGCAAATATGGCCGCAATTCCTGTCATCCAGACTGTTTTCCTGTTCATGATTGTTCATATACTTTGTATTATTTATTAATTCTTGTATTCTGGAAATAGTAAACTATTTTTAATAAAACGATATTTTATATCTCATACCTGTTGTACAATGACATGAACTCCCTGGACAGAATTGTTGCAAAAGGCATAAGGACAGTTCTTGAAGAGGATTTAGGGAAATCAACGTACAAGAAAATAGAAAAAGAGGTATTTGATGTATATGGCATTTCAATTTTGGACGCAGTGGCTGATTTTTCAAAATTGGATCTGGTCTTACGAAAATTTTTTGGCAAGCACACGACAAACATCGAATCAAAAATATTCAAAAAAATACTGTCAGTTAAAAACAATACAAAAACTGAATCTACGATCATGATAAAAGACCCATCTGTTGCAAAAATGATCTTTGAAGCATATGGTGATCCTGCAAAGAAAATAATCCTGGATTTATTGCTACATGAGTCAAAATCAATTCCTGAAACTATTGCAAAATCAAATCTGCCAAAGGCATCCACTTACAACAGAATCAAAGAGTTGATTGGGGATGGACTACTCACCATGGTGGGCTTTACAAATGCATCTGATGGCAGAAAGGTAAACGAGTATGCAACCACATTCAACAAGACAATCTTTGAGATCAACGATGAAAACATCTCAATTAATGCCAATGTTCAAAACAAATTTTTAAAAGACAGCTTTGTGTTTAGCTCCATCCGTGTGTAGGTGATTTTTTATGGTAATTACCATCCCTACGATATATTCCCAGATAAAAGAGTCATACAAAATCATTTTTGCAGTCGTAGTAATTGCAATTACAATTCAACTTAGCTCCAAAATACCCCTGGAATTTTTTGAATCATCAATAATTGCAAGCACTGCAATCGTGATGTTTCCCCTTGCAGTATCCGTATCTTCTTTTGCAGTCTCAAGAATATATGGAGGCTCGAAAATTTTTGGAAAATCCTATTTTATTTTGGGACTTTCATACATACTGTTTTTCATCGGTGAGGCCATGTTCTACTTTTACATGGATCCATCTGGTAATTACGAACACGAAATCATTGCAGAGATGATGTTTTTGGTCTCAACGCCGTTGCTAATCACGCACGTCATAATCAACATACGATATTTTGCTGAAAAACTAGAGACCTATCAAAAGATGCTGCTTGTAGTAATACCTGCAGTTATTGTAGCAGGATATGGCATATCGTTGCTTGATGCATATTCAGAAGAACCAGACAATTATTTTTTTAACCTACTAGTCATTGCAGAATCTGGTGCCTCCCTTGGCTTTATCATAGTTGCATTTACCGTATTCAGGCAGACTGTTTTGTTTGTTCCATGGTTTTTACTTTTGTTGGGAATCTTGTTTGGAACTACGGGAGATCTCTTGTATCGACATACTGACACAGTTGCATTTTATGACTTTGCAGATCCTGCAACGGGCTTGTGGCTTGCATCCTCCATGATGGTGATCTATGCTTTGTATAAACATCAAAAATCAATTTGAGGTGGAAGATGAAGACCAATCTTTTTGCTGCAGGAATAATCATGGTGGGAATAAGCATAGTTGCATTTTTTTATTCTATGATTGGCTTTCAGGAATGTGCTCCAGTCATTGATGACATTGGGAGTTTTCCGACTACTCAAATTAGTCAAAAATGCGAGATGGGGGGATTAATCTCAACTGTAGGAAGCCCTTTGTTTGTTATTGGTCTAGGCATGATGATTGGTGCCACATATCAATCATGGGGGAAAAGAAATGAAGACTAGAATGTTTTTCAAGTATTTTGGTATAGTTGTTGTCATTTTGATTGGTGGTGTTCTTATAACACAAATCACACATCAGAGTATCATTTCTGAAACTAATGATAATGATTATCCGATAGACTCCAGATGTGATTGGTTTCTTGCACATCAACTAGAATTTCAACTACCTGAGCCTTCACAGTGGTATCTAGATAATTTCTACGAAGAATATGATGCATTACGGACTTTGATGAAGGATGAGCAGTGGTGGGATGATGGAGATTATCAAACATTGGCACTTGAAAAATATCACAAGTCTTTGAAGAAGAAAATGAGTCCCGAACTGCATGATTTTGATTGGGACATGCTTGAGCCCGGAGAGAAATATTTTGCAGAGGTTATGGCAATAGATCCTCAATGCCACGAGATTGTAAAAACAAACTATCCAGGGTTTGATGCGTTTAGATAATTGGTTGTGCAGTTAAATGAATCCTGGACTTTTAAAAAATACTTTTGAGGTATAAAACAAGATGACAAATCAATCAGAATGTATCTTTAAAATAGCAACTGAAGCAAGTGTACAAAATGGCTAGAAAACCCGATTCTTCCAGGCAGCAACCTGTGTTCAAGTGCACGCTTTGTGATTATATCTCAAAGAAACATGGTCCTCTTGTCTTGCATGCCAAAGAAGCACATGATGTTGAATTGTAGTGACATGGCACTGTCTAAGAAGAAATATGACATCTGTGGATTGGAATAACGACAAAAAAATCTTGTTTATAAATAAATGGCACCATTTTTTTCGTGTTTCTTAGGGATGTACAGATTATCATTTGATGATGCATTGGCTAGCGGCTTGAAATCTTTTTCATAATTGAAAATAGACCATAGCAAAATGCCCCCGAGAATATGCCAAAAACTATGCCTGCCATCGGCCCCATTAATATCGAAAAAACAGAAACTGCGACGTATCCTGACAGCGCACCTGCAAGCAAATTCTGGACTGTGATTATTCTTACGTTCTTTTTATTTGCCGCACTTGCCCATGACAGCAGCAACCACGTAACCGTGCTTGCAATCACTGTGACCACAGTGACGGTTACACTGGACATGGTTATCCCGTCAATGATGAAATCAAATGTAGTATTTTGATAAAACCACCAGACGGTTGTAACTGTGGCAATAACGGTGAAAGTGAGGATTTTTTTCCATGTCATGATTTGCTTTGTGAAAAAAGAGTGAAAATATAAAATTACTAAAACACATTCATTTTCCCCATAATTTGAAAATTCTTTCATGTTGGAAATTTTCACATGAGTGTAAAACCATCATTTCACATGGCAATTAAATTTCTAAAGAATTAAAACTAAATTGATATCAACACTTGGCAGAATCCTTTTCTAACCATTCCAAAATCTCAAAAATGTGTTTATCTGGAGGAAAAATTGGATAAAATACCTTGACGATCCTGGATTCCAGCACAATTAACGTGAGTCGCTTGTACATCATCTTGCCTTCAAATTGGAATGTAGGGATGCTGAGGGTCTCTTGAAATTCCAAATCCCTGTCAGAAACCAATGACTGTGAAAACTTTCTAAGGGATGAGACTTTTGTCAGTTCATTAATGGGTTGAGTCGAAATTCCAATTATTGTTGCGTCATATTTCCGTAAATCCTCACTGTGCTTGCTCATTGAGATGTTTTGAGGAGTGCATCCTCGTGCACCTGGAATGTCATTCCATTCTGATTGTGGTACGTTTTCACCTGGAATGGCAATCATTGGAAAGAAATACAGGATTTTGTAACAAGAATCCATTTTTGAAAGATCTAATGCAGAATTTTTTGTAGATGACAGTATGAAATCTGGGATTGTCATTCCCAAAAGATGATCAGATGCCCCATCATCAATTGGCTTAGGTAGGCCCTCGGGTAGTTTTGTTAATTCTTCATCCATTTGATATTTTGAATCATTTTCCATCCTATCTATGGGATTATCTGTTTTGTATTTAATATTCTAAAATACATCTTTTCAAAAAAAAAAAATAACTTCCACGTGGGTGCTAAAACTAACCTTCTAACTATATCCCCATGAACATTGTGCTGGGGTTATAGTTAGTGATAATGATACTGGACCCACGTGGAATAAAATTATTCAAAATATCTTAAAACCATAATTTAACATAGAAAATGTCGACTTTTTCTTTTAATCAATGGCTTTTGAACATTGAGTTTCTCAAAATCACTTTGCATCTCAAATTGACTCCACATCACATAACGCGAAGAGTATAGTCAAACGCTTAGATTTTGCACTATGATGAATTTCGTTCCAGGAATGATTAGGATCTAAGAGTCACCAATCAGAATATTCATCTTGAGACAGAACTATGCTCCACCCTCGATGAGACAATTCATCGGCAGTTTCACCAGTTACGCAAGCTGGCTTTGTAAATTCATTCTGCTTTAACAGTAGAGTCAAGTCATCATTGCATTGAACCATCCATGGCTCAACATCATTATCTACTTGAAATTTTGGCGGAGCGTAATATGACATGTATCCATTCAGTGCACCGCACGTATCACGCATCTCCCCAGCAAGACACAGGGGAAAAGTTCCAATGAATTCAAAAGACATTGTGGGTAGAACTTTGAGAGTGACTACTCTGTGTGTTTGATTCATTATTTGGTCAGCTAGAAAAGATTCCTGATAAAATCCATCATATGCAGTCGTATTTTCATATCGTTTACCGTATTTGGCAAGCAACATTATTTCATCAGGATCACAGTTTCTATGCATTGCATCAACGAGGCTTCTCGGTACGGTCATGGTTGCCACATCTTCTTGAGTTGCAGTGAAAATACCCCTTAATCCTAAACCTTCTTTTTTATGCTCAAATGTAGCCGTACTATTTTTTTCAAAACTATGTTGAACCATTGCAGGCTCCCAAAAACTATCATTATATTTACCATAGTCAAATTTCCCATCACTTCCAATACATGCATCCCTGTCTTGCTCTGAGCATTCAGCATAAACTGAACTTATTGCAACAGGAAGCAAAATCATTCCAATAATTAGTATCAAAAGCCTAGCCTTCATTTTCTTATATGCTGTCCTCATCCAGCTGGAATGGCATAGCAGTCAGATTTCTGATACATTATGTCAATCTCTTCTCCTGTTTGCTCCCGTATTATATCGTCTGCATTTTGCAGGTTTGATTTCGTGAAATGCTCTTCTGGAACTGAAATTATTAATACAGTAGGATTACCTACATATCTTTCATCCAAGGAATATGCATGATAGCCTATTGATATGCCACTTGTGCAAGCTATCGGGAATCTCTCTTCCCTATCATGTGCAGACAGAAATTCCCTGAGCTGCATGCGCTTTTCCCACAATACTGCAATGGTCTCAAATGACACCTCGTTGTCAAAAGCCTGCTGAGAATAATATTTTATCATATTGCGCTCATCAGACAGTTCATCTTGCGTTTTCTCAGAGACGATGCTTCTATCTTCAAGCAGTCTGTCAATCTCAATTTTTCTCTGTTGCAGTTTCTGTAGTTCTTCAAGTGATAGCTTATCATCATCTGCGATTATTGCCGTTCCCTTGAAAAGTACCGGACTGTATTTGAGTATGTGTCCGTCTGAGTTGTCTGGCCCAGTTGTCCATTTTCTCTCAGATAATTCCTCAATTGATGAAGGTTTGACGCATACGGGATTACCGTTAGAGAATTTGTATGCTTTAGCAAGGTTTGGTTCACATATTACGTCCTCTGGAAACACGTTGTTTTTCATCTGCTTTGATGGCGGCAAGATGTATGCGTATGGCGGGTTGTGAGCAATTTCACAATGAACCTTCTTAGTATCGTCTGAAGGGAAAAGTGTTCCGATGATTTCAATCTCGTTGGAATCTGAAGTCAACGAAATGGAATATTCTCTACTGTAGGCATGTCTTGTTTCCTCAAAACTTTTCTCCTCACCATCTACCAAAATAATGAAATCCTTGTCCTCATCATTTTCATATTTGATGTCAAGCAAATTTCTTGGAATGTCAATGGCCAGTTTTCCAGACTCGTTTGATGCGATACGAATAACAAGAGATCCTGATTCACAGTAGGGAATCATCTCATCAACTGTACCGCCTGTCATGTCATACGGGATATTGTATTTGACCTGCTTTGTCATTATGCTGTAAATTTCAGACAAGGGAACCGTAGATTGAGAATAGCTAGAAGAGTACATTATCTGGGCATGGACATCAGGGAAAATCTCAGATGATGTTAATGTCAACATGCCCACAGCAACAGCAATTATGAAAATGATCGTAAGCCTAGTTTTCATCTCTTTATCAATTTCCGAATTACTGAGGACCTGTACAAAAGAATCACTGCAACTGATACTATGCTAATTGATATTAATCGTGGAACAAACTGAAAATTAAAAATCCATCTCATGGCTTGCTCAGGCTGAGACAAAATAGTTGAAATTGATTCCAAAGATGAGGCGAGATTAGGAATTCCAAAAAACAGCAATGCTCCTGCCAATATCAGAGCCATGTAAGGTTTTGATGGGGTGTTTTTTCTTTTTAGAATAAAATATGGAACTAGAAATGCTGCTGCAACACCGACAAACAAAGCTGCAAGTGGTAAAATTACACGATAAAATGAAGCGCCCATAAAATCTAAAGCATAGGACGGAGATAACTCATGATTCAAGTTAACAGTGCCACCACCAATATGATTATAATTTACAGATTGACAAATTCCATTTACTATCTCATGTCCTTTCTGACATTCAGGATTAACATAACCACCACCATGATAAGATTCTGTTGGAATAGTAGATGTTCTTTTAATTGGACACAAATCTGGAATTAATTCGTAAGCATTATCACCATAACATAATCTTTGAAGTTGATCATGATTTCTTTCTATCTCGCCTGTAGTTTTGCTTATCAATTTAGAATTGTAAACATAAAAGCAACTTCCAAACTCTTGGCCATTTAATACTGATACTTCTGCTTTTAATTCATCTCCCTCAAATGTAATGATGGCAGTCTGAGGATTAGTATCCAAAGTAATTTCTGATGAGACAGCATACTCGGGCGTATCTTCTATAATGTTTGATACGATATGATTATCATTTATTAGATATTTTTCTGCTTGTTTTACATCGGTCTGAAAATCACAACTGTATTCATTTTTGTCGTTCATATTTTTCATCATGATCAGCCCCGTATTTCCTCGATTGATATCCGTATACAGACTTCTTAGATTATCTAATCTGATTTTATCATCACCAGTTACTAAATCATACAAGGAATGAATACCAATTCCCGATGTTATGTTCAAAGGATAACTATTCAAAAATTGGATTATTTGTGGAAATGCAACGTATTGGCCAACACACAATTCTCGCAGATAATGATCATCTTTTTTCTCTGCAAATAAAACATATTCTGCACCTGGAATGTAATCGTCATCCCAAGAAAGATCAGCTTGTATTGTGAATTGGTCTTGGTGTTCCCCTTTGTAAACAGTTATTGTTTCAAATACCAGTGTACTTAATTTTCCCCTATCCGAACTACCAAACACCATTCCCATTCTATCAACATATTTTTCAATTAAAATTCCATGCAACAGTAAATCATGTCTTTCAAATGATTCCGTAAACGGTGCTATCCCACAAGACAATGCATCAGTTTGATTGGGTGTAAATGCAACAGAACTAAAAAATAATGTCATTAATGTGGGAATTAATACTAATCTAGCCTTCATTTTCTTTTTCTCCAAATCAAAAATATTGAAACACCTACAATCGGTGCTGCAATTCCAAGAGGTAAAATCACCTGTCGTATCATTTTATCATATTCACATTGTTCTTTGGAAGTAAGTCCAGGTCCACCACATTCAATAACAGTCCCCTTGACTTTCCTTGCATCTATAAAGTGATGTGTAGAGCCAATTCCTTCATCCAATATATTGATGTCTTCTCCTTTGCCATCCAAAAACCCTGACCCATCACATATTGTGGTTTGCAGATTGTTGCCATCTATTTTGGCATAAATCAGGTATTCCTTGTCTTTGATGAAATTCACTCCGCATGCAGTACTTGTTTGTGCAGTGACTACTGTAACATGTCCATTTTGAATCAAAGGAAAAGAGTCAGCCCCCTTCCAGACTATCTGGACATCAAAACTTGTAGCACTATGCCCCTCTGAAAACTTCCAGGGATCTTCATTTACTGTTCCTGAAAAGATTACTTCTGCCTGGTTGATCTTCTGCTCCATTGTCCACTCGTCACAAAGGCATGCAAATGCAGTTCCAGAAAACCCAATCACAATCATGCCAATAATCAAAAATATAATTTTCATCATGCTATCCACCTACTGATTGAAAAATAATTTCCCTCATACTTGATTACATTGGATTCAAAGATTTGTCTGAAATCACGGCTCAGATTATCTGCTCCTGAATCAGACATGTAATTTTTTATCTTCAGTTCTCCATGGGAGTCAAAAATTCTAAAAGTTTCCAGGTTTACAAAAAAACTTCGCGTTCCTTGGCGGTTTTCTTTTTCCTCCAACAACAGATTGACCATGGTGTGAATTTGCGGGAACTGCTCCAGTTTTTCTTTCGTAATCGTTTTTACTTTATGGTCTGTACCAAATTTTTCCAGTTGTTTCTCAGACAACAATTCTACGTAAATGCCCGCATGATAAGTGGAAAACCCATTAATTGAAATATAATAAAAAAAGCACAACGGAACTATAATTAAAACAATTGCAACAATTATCAGAGTTCTAGTTTTCATATTCAAACACACAGCTCACTCGAATAATTTTGGAGGCATCACATCCTTTATGTGGATCACAGGAAGGCGAAATATCTCTGTTGATGTGGATTCCTCCCACATCAGTGCAGACTTGCATCAAACCCTCACAGTCATGATAAGTATAATTCCATGTTCCGCCATGTGACTCGCACTTGTCTACAAATACTTCATCATCAAGCATTGCTTCAAAATCAAGTGGCGGTACACCAAAGTCAACATATTTGTAGATACGGGTTAGGTTTGAATTTTCAGGAGGAGTCCATCCTGCACCACCTGGATATAATTTCCAGCCTTGTTCCTTTTTCTTATTTGCATGTCCAAAAACTACATCAGTCAAAAGAAAACAAGAATTAGGCATCAACTCAACCTCTCCTTCTTTGCACTTGCCGTCATACAACAAATTTCCTTCCTCATCAACGGGTTTGCATTGTCCATTAACAAATATCCATTCCATCGGAGGGTTAATAGAATAGCAATCCTCTACCTTGTCTGGAATTTTGCATTCGCCATCGACTAGAAGATGATGAGGGCCCCATGCGCTACACGGACCACATGCATCAACGCAGATTATTCCATTTCCCTCATTAGATACAAGCTGAATTACAACTCCAGGATAATATAGAATGCTAGCAGGGTTGAGAATATCTTCAGGTCCAAGTGTAACTAAGATTATCGGTGCATAAGCAGCAAACAACACACAAAGAACAATCAAAAATATTTTGTATCTAGCCTTCATTTTCTTTTTCTCCTATCGGAACATAATTGGCTTGTCAAATTCAATTACGATTGGCACATCAAAGGGAATCATCTTGCCATACTTTTCTTGATAGTATGATTTTGCATCCTCACGTAACTCTAATTCTTTTTCGTT
>JAJCXK010000044.1 GCA_029263475.1 Candidatus Nitrosopumilus sp. | reverse complement strand
ACAGTGACCAAATTCTTCCCCAGTTGATGGCATAGCCTAGCGGCTTGCCTATTGCCTTCTCCAGAATGTCTCCGAGCTTTCCTATGAAGACATTCGCGTTTTCAGGGGTTACAAGATCCTTAATCAAAATTTATCTCCAATGTACGTAAAACATCATCAGATAAAAAATTATCAAATATCCAGAAAATTGGAAAAGAGGAGGTATCAAACAGGCATTAAAGTAAAATTTTGAAATATCAACAAGTTTAAGATTTACAGAATTATGAAGGAAATATGTTTTGGAGATACTCATGACAGAGCATCATGAGAACATCCCGACATGTACAGGACATATAATGATAATTCCCAACAGAGGTAATTAAAATAACTGCCGAAAACTCTGCTGATTCCAGATTTTATTCCACATCAGATGGACATCAGAAAATTGAAGAGAAGCAGAAGAAGATGTTTGAATTTAATGGAAAAACCCAATTCTGTTGTGTGTGCTTTATCGACATAGTGAATTCTACTAAAACTACTGCAAAGATCCCACCTTCCAAGATATCAAAATTCTATTCTATTTTTCTAAATACAATGTCAAACGTGGTGGAACAAAACGGAGGAATTGTAGTCAAGACTCTCGGAGATGCCGTATTGTATTATTTTGCAAGACATGATGACGGGGACATGGATTATATTCAGAGAACCATAGCATGTAACTTCAATCTCATACAAAGTAGAAAACATATGAATGAATTATTGAATGAAGAACATCTTCCAAACATTAGCTTTAGAATAAGCGCGGAATATGGGAAAGTGATAATTGCAACATCCAGTGTTTCCTCGGTCAATGAAATTTTTGGCAAGGCTACATCAATGTGTTCAATGATAAACCATGGAGCAGAGACAAATGGTTTGGTCATAGGGGAGGACATGTTCATGGAAGCACAATCACTTTCCCAATATCAATACAAGCCAATCGAATATTCATTGCCAAATTCTTCTGAAAGAATAGTTTACCAGGTAGCGTTTAGACAAAATTAATCATTAAGAAAAGGTGAAAAATCTAATCTATTCTTTGAGATTCAGAAACTTTCCAACAATGATCATATGTAAACAAGTCGACGCCGCCAAGTCTATCAATCCATTTTGGAACAACATCATTAGCACATTGTTGTGTAACAGAGTCAGCATAGATTTGGAAAACCAACCACGGATTTGCAAATCCAACTTCTTGTCCGATGGACATAAAGGATATTTCACGATTTGCTTTTGCCGCACTAGTTTGAATGTCCAAAAAGTATTCTTTTTGAATTTCAACATCTTCAACAGTTCCTAGACGTGTAAGATGTCCCCCAATGAAAGTATCAAATTCATATTCCAGAATCTTATCATGTGCTGCAATAAATTCTGGAACATCTTGGGCCATTGCTAAATCTTTGAACGGAATCCATCCAGGAAATATTACATCAACTAGCATCAGAACTTTTTGATTGGGTGCATAGATGAAGATGTTTCCGGATTCGTGCACTGCTCCGTTATATTCCAATTCTAGTTTTTGATTTCCAACTTCAAGAGTGAATTTATCTTCAAACGTTATGGTTGGAACTGGTCTGTTAGGATCATTTCTTTTTGAAAGTGTGTCTGATGTTTTTTGATTGGAAATATAGACTGCATCGTCAGGAAATATGTTCATTGAACCAACATGATCACTGTGAGAATGACTGTAAATTACATGCGTGACAGGTTCTTCTGTAACTTCTGAGATAGCTTTAAGGTAATTTTCCCCAATGGATGGAGGGGCATCAACTGCAATTACTCCCTGACCAGTAGTCAAGAACATTGTATTGTATGCACCATCAGTGACCCAATACAATCCATCTCTGATTTCTTCAACCAAGTATCCTTTTGCATAATCAACTTGAGGGCCCATGGCAGATTCGGGAAGAGGTGAGGATGTTTTCATTTTTTCAGGATGGATCTCAAACATGGATGATATCACGTGTAAATTATCCGAGTTGTCAAGCATGGTTCCCCATCCACGTTCAATTAGAGAGGCCGCAGTACCACTTGAAACACATGCAATCTTACCTTTGCTGTTTTCAATCCAAATTTTATTTATACAAATTTGATCATGTTCTGCAGCAATAACATCTGCAGAAACAGATGCCGTTGAAATAATTAAGATGCTTAGAATGTAACAAAGTAGAAATTTCATGATTCTAGGAAATATTTCAACATATTAAATCTGTCAGCAACCAAATGATAAATGGATGAAGAAATTAATTCTGATTTGAGGCTTGTACACTTTTTTGTGATTAATCAATATTGGATCCTAAGATCAATAACGATTAGTTGTTTGATGACATCTCCAATTATTCTTATTTTGGAAAAATAGTATTTAGATAGTACTAATCATTTCTACTATTTTCTTTTAAGCCCAATTACTCAACATACTAGTGGTAATCTTTTAACAAACGTTACTAGTTTACCATCGTCCAAAGATTGGGCAATATTGGCCCAATCTTGTAATATTGAAAATATTTTAAACTGCCTATATTTTTAAGAATAAAAAGAGACGCAAATCAGATATTTTTACAATATGTCATTCAAATTTTTATTTATTTTTCTAACAAAATGATATGAAATTAAAATTGTCATTATGTTTGCAAACGGAACGGCCCACCAAATTCCCGGAGTTCCAAACAATTGAGGTAAAGTCAACAAACCAACAATTACAAAGATGAAATTGTAACACATTGAAATAATCAAGGAAATTTTTGGTTTTTGTAATGCAGTTAGGTATCCCGAAGAAAGATAATTTATTCCCAAGAACAAATATGATAATCCATAGATACGAATCGCATCAAAAGTAAGCGAAGTCAATTCATCATCACCAGTGCTAAACAATTCAATGAAATATTCCCCAAGAACAAAAACGGTTCCATAGAATACCACCCCAATTATTATTGAAAGTTTTACTGCAATTCTGAGCGTGCCTTTTATTCTTTCAATTGATTTTGCACCATAATTATAACTGACCATAGGCTGTAAACCCATAGATAATCCCACATTAATCATAATAACGACAAGAGAAGTGAGTGAGATTATTGCAAATGCAGCAATTCCAATTTCACCCAAATATTGTATCAAAGTAAGATTAAATATCAACACAACTGCTGCTGCCGATAATTCAGAGAGTCCTTCGGAAGAACCATTGTAAAGGATTCGTTTAACAACAGATAGATCAAAAATGGGTTTACCATAATGTAACAAAGTCTTTTTTCTCAAAAAATAAACAATCGACAAAACAGTACTTGTAATTGAAGATATACCGCTTGCTAATGCAGCAGCCCCCAAACTAAGATCCCAAACTCCCAAGAAGACATACGTCATTGGGATGTTGATTGATACAGCTACGATCATAGCTTTGATAGGATAAATAGAATTTCCCTCATTTCTAATAAAAAATTGCAATACCATTCCAGTTAAGAATAAAATAAAGAATACCGAAAGGATAGTAAAATATTCTTTTGTTGCATCAAAAAGAATGTCTGTTGCACCTAGAAATCTAGTGATATCATCAGCAAAAATCAAAATACTCATTGAAAGTCCAATAGAAAAAACTAAAGTTAAAATTAATGAAAGATTGAAAACTTGGTTTGCAGCCTTGATGTTTTTTTCTCCCAAATACTTGCCAACTAATGAAGAACCACCCGTAGCAATTACTATTGCAATGGCTGCCAGAAGACCAAATATTGGAAAAGTTAAGTTAAACGATGCTAATCCTTCTAAACCAATGAATTGTCCAATTAGAATTCCATCAACTAGGTATGTACTAATCATTAAGAGACTTGTAAAAATGGAGGGAATTGCAAATTTAGTATACGACTTTGATATACTTCCCTTTGCAAAAAATTCATCACCCATCTTAATTGTTAAAGATATTCTCCATATTGAACCTAGATTTACCAGTCATAATTTTGATAATCAAAATAGACATTTTTAGATTCTATTCCTATGAGACTTAAATCATAGAATGTAAAAAAACTAAAAACGATTTGGACCCATAAAGGTTCAAATCCAAATAAGCATACCTATCAGATTGAATACAGAAATAGATACCAGTAAGTATCAAAATTAAAGAGAATTTACAAATTCACATAGTTTTAGAGTCTTTTCTTCAACTGACAGTGGCAATAGTTCTTCCATCATCAATTTCATTGCTAATTTTTTAGCATCTCTTTCTTCATCAGTTAAGGATTCGAATTGTACTTTCATGGACATGAAACACATGATCATGGTTGCCCTCTCATCAAGGGACAATGCAAAGAAGGCATCTTTCACCTCACTCCATTGTTGTTTTTTGATTTCTCTTTCTTCTGGAGTTAGATCTGCATAATGATCTTTCTATTTTTTGTGAGATTCATTATCAGAATGCTTAGAATGCTTCCAATTATCTTTTGAAACTCCATCAGAGATGCACAATGATTCATCGTTTCCAGCATCAACTACAACTTTGTGAAAACATTTTCATTTGCCAAAACACCAATCTTGTAAACAAGGAATCCCTGAGTGACATCAAGTTTACCCCCATATCGCTTTACCATTTTCAACAGAATTTTCAGCTACGGTCATTGCAACATTTAATGCAATTTGTACGTCATCAGAATAACCATCAGATGTTTCAGTTATTGTAATGGTTCCCGAAATTTCTGGAACTGAAAATCCAGCATATTCTGCATATACAGCAGACGGAGAGTTAAAAACAGAGCAATTGTGAAAACACTCACAATAAGCATCAAGGGAATCGTAATTGTGGTTTTAGGAATTTTAGCCAAGTAATAAACTGAAATTTTTATCCATTATAACCATCTCTACGAATTTTACATGATGCTAACTAGAGTTTAAAATGGGCTCACGGAGATTCAGTTACTGTTTTGGGGATAAAATAGGATGCAGATAGGCATGAAAATATTTATCTGAATTGAATTCATGAAATTCGATTATGGGGTTATTGGATAGATTTAGTCGTACGTTTGACGAGCATGGATATGACCTAGATGGTTATGACAAAAATGGGTTTGACAAAAATGGGTTTGACAAAAATGGGTTTGACAAAAAGGGGTTTGACAAAAAGGGGTTTGACAAAAAGGGGTTTGACAAAAAGGGGTTTGACAAAAAGGGGTACGATAGTGACGGGTACGATGAAAATGGGTACGATTTCAAGGGTTACGATGAAAATGGGTTTAACAAAAATGGGTTTAACAAAAATGGGTACGATGAAAATGGGTACGACAATCGAGGATTTTCTGTAAATGGAATTCACACCGATACAAAAATTGCTTTTGATAAAGAGGGGTTTAACAAAAATGGGTACGATGAAAATGGGTTTAACAAAAATGGGTTTAACAAAAATGGGTTTAACAAAAATGGGTTTAACAAAAATGGGTACGATAGTGACGGGTACGATGAAAATGGTTACGATAGTGACGGGTACGATGAAAATGGTTACGATGAAAATGGGTTTAACAAAAATGGGTACGATGAACTAGGATATGATCACCGAGGATATGATCAAGAAGGATATGATCAAGAAGGATACAACAAATTCAATAAAAAGAAAAACGAAGTACACAGTGATTAAAACAAATTTTTGTCTGAATGCATTCAACAAAAATGTGCACCTCACTGCCAGTCTATGTGTCGAATCTGAAGAAGATAACAAAATACATAAAAAATAATTTCAAATTCTTCATATTTTCATAAATTAATGGGTCAATGGGACATATCCACCAGATCGGGGATGAAAGTGAACGTAAATGAGCCTAATCAATCAGGACATAGAAAACCATTGTTACACAGTTTTCATTTGGATAAACTTCTATGTCTTTTAGATCAGAATATTGTTCTACGGTTAATTCAGCACATTTGTTTGCTAAATCACTGAAGTAATTTACACTTGGTTGAGTTGTCTGAATTGCGGTAATTGCATTATCTAACACTGCCAGAGTGAATTCTTTATTGGATTGTAGGTGTTCAGGAGTTCCCAAAATTGGCTCATGCCCCGAGATTATAATTTCCCAATCCATTGCTAGAAGTTTGTCATGAATTGTAAGGTGTTCACCAACATCTCTTGTGATTCCCATGTATTGAAATGGTGCAGCATTTGGATGAAACAAATCAACGGCCATAACAGTTTTGTGAACAGGGGAATAAATCACGATATCTCCTTTGGAATGAAATGGCCCAAGGTACAATAATTCCAGAGTTTGATCGCCAACCATCAAGGTATACTGATCATCAAAAGTAACTGTAGGTACTGGTCTTTGTGGATCATTTTTCATTGCAAGGTGTTCTGCAGTGTCAATATGTGAAATGTATATTGTGTCTTTTGGAAGCAAACTAGCAGAACCAACATGATCTTTGTGAATATGAGAATAAATGAAATGAGTTACTTCCTCTGAGGTAACTTCAGATATTGCCTGTTGGATTTTTATCCCCAATCCCATAGGTGCATCAACTACAATCACTCCTTCGCCTGTTGTCAGAAACATCATTTGATACATTCCATCGGTAATCCAGAAAAGATCATTTCCAATTTCGATTACTTCGTATCCCTTTTCAGGATCAATTTCAGGTCCAGTTACAGTATAATCCATTGCAAAAGGAAACAGTTCTTTTTGTGGTATTGATTTGTTATTTTGGAATATTTCTGCTTCACTAACTTGGCGATTTTCATTATTTTCTCCAATTTCTGTACATAATCTATCACCACAAACTTTGTTTGAACCAGTTTCTGTGAGTCGATTACCATTACTTTTCAAAGCAAAAGCATCGTTAAGTGGCAATGCGGGAATAATTCCCATGGAGAGGATAAGTGGAATTAATGCAAAAATTAGTAAACTCTTCACATTGTCACAAACAACAAATAAAATTTAAAGAATTCGCATTTGTATTCAGAACCTTAGAGATTTGAATCATTATTGAACCGAAAAAGAAATTCCATGGGCCCACGGGGATTTGAACCCCGGATCTTCGCCGTGTAAGGGCGACGTCATAACCGACCTGGACTATGAGCCCAGAAACCTACTTTGTTAAAATCCATTTAAACTTTGAGACAAGGAACAATATAGAAATTTGACACAAACTGAGGAAAAATATGAAGGTTGTTAATTTTTTTTCTAGTCCAATTGGACTTGGTCACATTACCCGAGACATAGCAATTGTGAACA
>JAJCXK010000043.1 GCA_029263475.1 Candidatus Nitrosopumilus sp. | reverse complement strand
CCCGTCAGCATCCTGAATTTGAGTTATGCTTACTGCGTGTTGCTCAAATCTCGATTCACCGATTAGTTGATCACCTTCAACATGTTGAAGTTCTGGCAAAAATCCCGTACATCTTGTCTCATCACCATCAACTATTATCTTGCCACAGCCATAATGAACACTTAGTGGAACAGCAGTAGTAAATGAAGGAGTGACAATAATAACTTGGTTTCCCACAGATAACAAGTCTATTTCATTACCGACAAGATCTAGAATTTTCATATCCCCCAAGATCATTATCCTTTCCATTGGGGGTACCGCAAAAGAATAAGGAACTCCAATCAAGGTAATTAAAATCAGAAGAATTACAAAATATTTCATAATATAATTAACATTGTTATGGAAGCGGATAAAGTGTTCTAGACAATGATCATGTTTTCTTTATAAACAAAATGGGGCGACATCAAACTAATTATTCAACACCCTTTGTGAGTTCAGCTCTACGAGGATTAATTACCAAATTAGATTTATTACCTCTCCATATTTTGAAAATTTGTGGAAACGAGAACTTTTGCCAAAGTCAGTGCTATTTGCAGCATTGTATTTGTAGGCATTCTTGTAGGGTCATTGATTTTTATTTTTTCACTTATGTTTATGTCTGGAAATGGGCCATTTGATAATCAACCAATAAAACAAGATTCTCCAGAAGAGAAGCAAAAAATTGCAGAGATGAAAGACTTGAGTTCAGTCAAGACGTTTAAAGAAATCAATCCTGATTATAGAGAAAATATTGAGAATCAAGGATATGGACTTTTTTATTTCTTGCAATCCCGAAATAATGATACTGGAAACATTTACTCTTTGAATATTCAATATCAGGTTCACAATAAACAATTTACCGAATCAACTAGTTGTCAGCTTGCAGATATCGGAGTGAATGACAACCAGATAAATGACATACGATATAGAAACATGGGGCACAAAGACCTTTTTCTAGATGCAACAATTAGAGACTCTAAATGTTTAGATGATGATTTCTATGAACAGTATCCTCATCTAGTCCAAAATCAACACCCCTGATCAGATATTCAAAATGTAGAATTGTTTTTCAAACTAAATTTGTCAAGATTTGCACATATTTTATTAAAAATAAAGACATCAAGATATTACTTCAACACCCTTTAGGAGTCTAGTTTTCATTTTCTCATTGTTCATTTAAGAATATACGAATATGGTGGAAATTCTATAACGTCACAAACTCCATCTTTTTCAGAATTCCCACTTAGATTGAAACTACCTTGAATGGTTATTTTTTCAGTGGTTCTAGGAAACTCTATAGATAAAACCCCATCAATAATACTTACAGTGCCATCAGTAAGTGAAATGTTATCTACAAGTATACCGCGAATCACGTTAATCATTTTGGGAGGCAGACTCATCTCCAATGTGCCTTCATTATCAGATGTAAGATATACATCCACAATTGCATCTTTACAATTCAAAACAATATCGCCAACTTTTGAATTTGTGATTGTATAAAATAATCTGTATTCCATTGACTCTCCAATAATGACAAACATTTCACTGGATTTATCAAAGGCTTTACCACCTGTTGGCGGTACGGCCCATCCACGTTCTTTTAATTTTTCAACACTGTTTGCATTGACACAAGATGGTGAAAAAACTATAGATTTGAAAACTAAAACTTTATCATTTGTACATTTCACATCTATTGGCTTAATGTGATATTCCTGAATTTATTTTAAAGGAGAAATATAATTATTCATATTGCCAAATGAATCAAGATTTTGAGGAACTGCATATGCCGAATCACCAAACAAAAGGATTGAACCTGACATCACAAATCCAATGATTATCAAAAGCCTAGTTTTCATATTCTCCTCTAACAAATGCCAAAAACATTTTGTTTGCTTCTTGCATGGATTTCTCATCTGGCTGCTCAGGATAAGAATGAGTATTAAGATGAGTTAGTATTTCAGCAAAGACCACGCCAAGACAAAACGCTCGTGATAATTCAGGGATTTTATCAAATTGTAAAGTTTTAAGAATCGAAATATTTCCCTTGAGCATTTGGTTTACACTCTTGTAATCATTTAGTATTTGATTGATATCTCCGTTCAATTTGTTATTCATTTTCTTTTTCTCCATCAACACTATAACCTAAGAAACGGTTTGGCTCCATCCTTACAAATAAACTCTGAATCATTTGACGTAATTTCATTCTCATGGTATCTGTCAAACTCATTGTTGTAATAATCAGTTATGGCAGAATCGTTTTCTGACATGTCATCACAAAGACATTGAATTATTTCCACTTGAGTATTATGCTGTACCAGTCTTGAATCAGTGCCACATGGGGACACAGATACAAACGGATTGTAACATTCCAATACATTCTTGATCACAGGCTCGACATAATAGTAATCATAATTAACACTGCATTGTTCTTTTGTTATACTTCCTTCCACTTCAATCCCATTCCATCCAACTGTGAAAAGAACAGCAACTACAGGTATTATGATTATCAAAAGCCTAGTCTTCATTTTCATTATTCATTTATTTTTTCATTATTAGTTTGAATTAAATCATCTGTTTTGTTTTTCACAATTAACTGACCGCTCAAGCCATCGGTATGGCTATCTTTCGATTCAATTCGTAATACATACAATCCTTCTTCTGCCAATTGTATAGTATTTTGTGACGGAAAATCTGCAGTTACTAATACGGGATAATAATCATTGTTAATTAATTCATTGTAATCAACTTCACATTTGCTTTTAATGGACTCTTGCCAGATTGTATTTGACCAATCAGGAGCCATAAGTCGTGCATCAAATACATCCCCACATGTTTTTGCATATCGCGATACTGTAAAACTAATTTCTT
>JAJCXK010000042.1 GCA_029263475.1 Candidatus Nitrosopumilus sp. | reverse complement strand
TTCCCAATCTCAAAGGTGAAGTCGACATGAATGCATTGCTTGTAAGTGAAGATGTAGAGTTTAAACTATGGTGTGAAGATATCTTTGAAGAATACTGGTTGCAGGGTAGTAGATATAATATCAATAAAACTAACATTGTCTAAAATTATTTCTTTTCGTTCTTATTTCTACTATACATCCCATCTTCAAAATATTTTGAATTCTCATCAGTGACAAAGAGAACTAGATCAGCTGTTTGTGATGCCTTGAACTTTATTTTTTCATCTTTGATGATGATGCTCTCTCCTTTTGATAATATGGTGTCTTCATTGACCCTCACTTCTCCATGAAAAACATAAAACAATAATGTTGGAGTGTTAGTTTGCAATTCTGGTAAAACTGTATATTTTTCTGCCTCTAATCTCATATCATAGATTGATGTCTTGCTTTTGATGTGCAATGGAGCTGCTGCTTTATCATCACCGGCGATTAATCTCCATGCGTTGATGCTGTGGATTTCCGGAAGATCATAAAATTGAACTTTAGGCTTTAGGTCATTTTCCTCAGGACGAATGAATATCTGTAGACCCTCCTCGTCCTCCAAGCATAATTCTTCATGATGAAATATTTCACCCGCATTCATCAGCATTAGTTTTTTGTTTGACACTTCTTCAACTATTCCCTCTGAATCCTTGTGTTTCATTTTTCCACTTCTCAAATAAGTTAGAATTTCATCATCACTGTGCGGATGCATGGGTACCAGTGTTTCAGATCTAAGATTGGCATGATCTATTCGTCCAATGGTTCCAAGTCCAGTATCATTATTATTTGCTAAATCTTTTCCCGGGAATAATACTTCAATCTTAAAACCACCTTTTGCATATTTTGTTTTTTGGTGATTTTCAATTTTTTTAATCAAGATCTATACATATCCTAATTTTTTATCATATGGTACCATTGATTAATTCTATGTCTATTTCCACTCAAAAAAGGTAAATCCGTTCACGAGAATAAAATTGGACATGATTAATTTATCAAAAAAGTTCCACGTGGGTCCTAAAAATTCTTTATTGAGCATATTCTAAAATATTCACAAAATGGAAAACAATTGTGATGAATATGGTTCGTTTGATAGCACATACGATGAAAAACCTGAGATGTTTGGTCATCCATACAAGGAATTGCAGGACTATTTCAAGAACTGTCGGATAAGGGGCAATCTTCTTGATTTGGGTTGTGGGCAAGGCAGAGATTCAATATTTCTTGCATCATTAGGATATCAAGTCACTGCAGTTGACAGTTCAAAAGTTGGAATAAGTCAAATGATGAACAAAGCCCAATCATTTGGACTACAAGTTGATGGCATTGTATCAGATATTGAAAACATAAAACTGGAGAAAAAATTTGATATAATTTTGTTTGATATGCTTCTTCACGGATTTGAAAAACACATACAGTTTGAATTGCTCAACAAGTATTCTGATTTCCTAAACAAAGAAGGCATTCTATGCATTGTCTATCCGGATGATTTTAAAGCAGAACACTTCATGAACATGCTAAAATCATTGCCATCTGATTGGGAACTTTTGAATGAGATGACAATTGATGATGTGCCAAAGATTGAAGATGAAGTGATTGATTTTAAATTCAAAATGATGATTGTTCAACTCACTAGATAATTCTAATTCTGTTCTTTTCGTTTGGAGTAAAGCCAAGGATACAGCAATTTTGTGACTTTGGGCATTATCAGAGTGATCAATGGCGAGATAATTATTACGTTAATCACAATCTCTATTTCAAAAGGTAAATTGAAACCTGATAACAATGGTCGTGATATTGCACCTACTGTAAAAATCAGAGGCAGAACCACCATAATTGTAATTAATGTTTGCTTGTAAAACAAGGGTTTTGACAAACGTTTTGCATCCTTTGGCCAGTCAAACCATATTTCCATTCCAGATTGTTCGTGAAGTTGTTTTACTGACAAAGTGAACTCTTCGCTTTCCTTGATCATTTGTTTAAGGTCGTCGGATTGTTGCCATTTTTTTAAATTCTCATAATTTGACCATTGGACAATCACTACGTATTCCAAATTTGCAGGATCATCGGGTTTGATTATCATAATGTTTTGAAATCCATCATATACAGATGCTTTTGCAAGGATTTTCTTGTGCCATCCCTCAAAATCCTTAATGTGTCCAGGTTTTACCTTATGTGAGATTACGGTGGTGACTGGAAGCGAATTATTGGCATTCAATTGAAATCAAATCAATTCTGAGTTCAATTAATCACACAATCAAATCTTGTCAAGTTTCTGATGAAAAATATAATCAATTTTAAGCTGAAAATAACAGATGGTTCTCTACAAGTTGAATCTTTAACATGCTTTTTCTCAATTTGGTTTCTGAAAAGTAAATCTGACAATTTTTTGTGGGATTCTGTACATATCCATTAGAGAAATTGTATTTTCACTGAAATTTTCAACTTCTGTTACGACCACTGGCACAACTAAATTATCCTCATCAAAAGGATATGGATCACATACAAGTGTGCCGTCATCTTGAGAAGTAATGTGTAGGCTTACGCGGTCTTCCCAGTTTTTCTTTGGTATGTATTTGATCTCAACTTCATCACGTCCTAATCCTTTGGGTTTTCCATATACGGGAGGTATGAAATTAGAACACAGGTACAATGATAGGGCATCCAAAATCTGCATCATTCTTACATGTGGTAAAAGAATTTCTGGACGAATTGCATCTTTGTGCCAACCACCTAAACCGTCAAGATGCTCCTTGATTCTACCCCGTTGATTTTGTAATGTTTCAGTTAACAAAGTAGCTTCAAGAGGCTTTTCGCTGCTGAAGGACTTGGAATCCCCAAACAACGGATGAATTGAACTTTCTTCCTCATGTGCCACATTGTATAATCGATATGCGTGAAAATTTATCAATAGGCTGGCATATGGATGACTGTCTTCAAAACGGGTCGTCCCAATTCTCCAACGCTGTGTGGCCATTGAAGGATCGCTTAAAACTTCTTCAAGTCCAAGAGGGAGTCTGTCTGATTCAGAACTTGACGGAGATGCTTCCCATTCCCACCATCCGTTGTCATGCTCTGCAATGCCAAAAATTGTTTCGGCTGCCAGTTTCTCAGGTTCAGAACAATTATCGTAAAATCCTAATTTTGTAAATTCTCCGTTTCCCCAATGTGATGCCATGTATCCTGCAGCAACAGCATGGTTGGGCTGTGTTACCAATCTGACGGTGTCATCATAACGGGTTTTTAGCATGTGTAGTAAAATGAATAAAATACAATAAAACCATTTTGAAAATAATTATGATTTATTGCTAACTAGATGAGTTTCTATGAATTGAATCATCATTTTTGCTAGAAAGGTTTCCACGTGGGTACGTTTTGTATCGCCTTAACTATATCCCCATACATGTTGTGCTGGGGATATAGTTAGTCATTGGATTTCAGGACCCACGTGGAAGTTTAAAACAAATAAAAAAATCTGGACGATCCGATGCTTCGATAATTCATCACTGACAGTTGGAAGAACGGGAATTTATCATGTCATCCAAATCCCAATGAGTTCACGAGTTTTCAGAAGAGTAAAAGTTTAGGAGGATCCTGTTCTCAGATACTCGGCTTTGATGCTGTTTTCTTCAAACGCACCTGTTATCATACTCGGCAACAGGATTCAGCAAGAACAACAGTGCAGTGTTAAACGAACTGATCAAAATTCCATAAAGTGGTAACGTGACTAATAATATGTAAAATAACTTTGATTTCATTTTAGTTTCCTAACTCATACTTTAATTCATTTGTCAACCGCTGTTTCTCTTTATTGGTATTATATGCCATTCATTACAATCAGTGAAATATTAGAAAAACTGTTTAAATCACTGAGTCAGAATGGCAATTCAGACTGATCATAGTTAAATCAAATTATTTTGAAAGATCATTGTGGTTACATTTAATCAAAAGCCAAACAATGCCTATGTAAACTATATTTGTAATGCAAGTTCAATTGTCACATTTGCCCTGTTGTTTCTACTAGTTGTTCCAATTCCTTCTAACGCATATGCACATATCACCGATAGTGCATGTCCTGGAGGCGGCGTAGGGTTTGGTTGTGTTCCACCTGATTGGCATACTCAACTTTTTTCTATGAATTCAATTACTCACATTACGATTGTTCTTTTGGTATTTGGGATGTTATGCTGTGTTATAGTATCTGTAAATAAACACAGAAAATCCACACATGTAACTATCTAGACATAAAAAAATTATGTTGTTGTTATCTTAACACGATATTCAAGAATATTTTTGGAATCTTCATTTCAATTATTCTATCATATGGTTCACTAAGAGTAGTCCCTTCAGATAAATTACGAATAGGACTCCAATTCAATGAAATCTATGATGCGATTTTTCGGTCAACTGGAATTGGAATCCATAGGCTAATTTTCATTTTTATGCATTCGCACCTCTTGGCAAGATTCCTGCCAACAGTTAAAACAAAATCGCAAGAAACAAGACAAAAGGTATTGCAGTTATGATTCTTTTTGGGATTCGTTTTCCCATTCTACCAATTCCAAAACCCAACTCCATCCTCTGTCAGATAATTGAACAGCTGTGGATTGAGTGACACATGCAGGGGAGCCATCATGTTTTGTCATGAGAGTCAACGACTCCTTGCATCTTATTTCATCCACATGCAGTCCGGATTCAATTTGCTTTAAAGGAGCAGGATAGAAAATACCCAATTCATTGAAACGTTCTTCATTTTTTTCAGATAGTTTCAGGGCGCATGGATCATAGACTATTTTGGACATGTGTCCATCGTCATTTCTTTCCAACACAGATAGTCCCAACATGGTAAATGTCGCAATCACGTCAGTTTTGTCTGCATTGGGCAAAGTATGATCAACATATTTTGCAAATTGAATGCTGTTTTCAACTGCGCGTATTCTTTTGCCCGGACTGCCATCAGTAGTCGTAAAAAATACAACTGAATCAAATATTCCTGTATTGGTGCCTGTTTCAGTTACGGTGTAATCAATAACCCTGTTTTTAAAATCAGAGTTTACATCAAAATCTGACCATATCTTGACATCAAACTGTTCAATTTCTTCAGGATTTGAATTCATGTCATAGTCAATCACCCTTACAGTGATGGTCGAACCTATCATGTAGCATCTGCTTACCCATTCAACGGTTCCCTTGTGAGAACCGTCTTTGATTTTACCTGGCTGTTCTGCAAAAGACATTACAGGAATTGTGATTGAAATTATCAACAAAATTAGAATCAAAAGTCCTGTCTTCATTTTCTATCTTAAAATTAGCTTATTTCTTGTAAGAATAATTGGAATAATAGAAGCAGCTAAAATCATCATTACGATTGTCTCAAACTCGGGAATTGCAGTGGTTCCAATTACTTCAACTGTAGTGTGAGCAGAGTCCGCACGTATTTTAATGGAATATCCATCGTGTTGCTTATGAATTGAAACATAATCATTGGTTTCCCCATTAACTAAAACTGCAAGTTCTCCATTTAAGAGACGGTAAGGAAATTCAATTGTGAAAAATTTTTGTTCATCATCAGTATCAGCTTCAACAACCATTTTCTTGTTTGGTTGATCAAAATCCATGCTCAATGGAATTGAACATGAGCTATCTACAGTTACAGGAATGTTTTCATCTTGCCACAAAACATCAAATGTTTTAGTGTTTGTCATTCTAAAATTGATTTCTTGAGTTTGCTCAAATCCCTTATACTCTGATTGTAATACAACTTCATAATCACAAATATTTCGATCATCAAGTGTAAGTTCCTCCCTAAACATTCCATTTTCATCAGATGAAGTTTGAATGGATTCAAGCAAGACCTTATCACCATTTCTAGGATCTCCATAGACTAGAATGGATACAGGATGATTGCTTAGAGGTGGAGAATAGTAATGCCCGGATACAATTGTTCCTCGAATTACTTGGGGCTCTCCCATGAAATAGAATTTGCTTCCACTTGGAGAATCTGAAGAAAATAATGTATCAATTTGTCCAGGTTTTTCTAGAATTGAAAATTTAATTTCAGAAGGACCAGAAAAGGGCAAACTGCCATATTGTTCTCCATGAACATCAAGTTTCATAGTATGCTCTCCTGGAATTATCTCATAAGGTACGGTCATCTCTCCTATGAACCTCTTTTTTGTCAGGTCATAGGTTCCAACAGGTGAAAAGTTAGAAGGGCCCCATGGTGCCTGATAGTCAACTCTTCCAGTAATATGCAATGCCAGAGGATTTCCATCTTGATCTGTTATTTCAGCCTCGTAAAATACTAGTTCATTTGGATAAATCTCATCTTTTAGAAAATGGATATTTTTTACAATGATTTCTTTTGTTTGAGTACATCCTTCATCGTTTTCATTGCATAGTTGCTTTACTCCCGTATCAATAATTTCAATTTCCTTGATAAGAGTGTTTGATGTTATTTCCTTTAGATTTTCAGGACCGCGTATTGTTGCCTTCATCTGTGCAACTCCTGAAAACTCAAAATCTTTTGGAATCTCCATCCATCCAAAATATTTTTGAGATGATTCATCATAAGTTATTTCAAATGTATCGCGTGATTCCTCACCTGATGAAGTCAAGTAATACATTCGCACTGATGGGTTTACAAAATCAATTGATTTTCCCAACCCATCCTCAACTCTCATACCAAAGCTAAATCCTTCTGAAGGCAAAATACTATCTTTTTCAGTAGTAAACTCTGAAATTACAATATTCTCAGCATTTTGTCTTGTAAAAAAGTATACAGAGTTCTTTAGTTGTCGTTCTCCATTATCGGGAGTAATATCGTAAACATCTACTTTGTATCTGTATGAGTCTGAATTGTAATCAGGAGTAAATTCAAACTCTGCCAGTTCATTTTTCAGAGATGTTTGTTCTGAAAAGACAACAGAGCTTACCCCATTTGTTATATCAGATACTTCAACAAAGATGGAGCGATTGCCATCTCCAAGTATAGTGATAGGCACTTTTTCCCCATTCAAATAGACAATCTTATCCAAGATTATTTGATGATTCCAGGATATGCCCCCACTAGCATCTGCACTAAGTGGCAAGAAAAGAGAAAATAAAACGGCAAGTAAAACTGTAAAAACAAACTTCATTATTCTAATAAAAATGAGATATTCATAAAGAATTCTAATCATTTACTTTGACAAAAATTATCATCAATTTAGTTTTCATTTTCTTTTTCTCCAAATTGCAAAACCAGTAACAGTGATTCCAGCATACAGTACCAATGACCAAGCAAGCCAGTATGGATCGTATATGGCGTCATTCATTGGCAAATATCCGATCTGTATACTAGTACCCTGCCCTTCAGATGGAATGACATTGTAAATGTGCTCAAAAGGAAATGGTCTGTTGATCAAGGAAAGGGATATGGGCATGTATCGAAACAGATTCACAAGTCCAAATACCACCATACCAAGTCCCATTATCAAAACTCCAGTCTTCATTTTCCATCACTCGAATAAATTTTGCATATGGCACCCAGCATTTCTCAATGAATTGGTTGCCCCTGCAGGAGGTTTTTCTGTTATTTTGATCACATATGGTACTTTTATTATTTTTTCAATGTCATCAATGTATTTTGATTTATTTTCTTCAGTGAAATAAATTATCAAAACTCCTTTTATCTCATTAACATCAA
>JAJCXK010000041.1 GCA_029263475.1 Candidatus Nitrosopumilus sp. | reverse complement strand
AAGATTGAAGTTAGCACCTATCTATGGTACTGGTGGTAATGTTGGTATTACTTCCCATAAAGGAATCATACCTGCATCTTTCATTTCAGAAACGACATCATCAGTGTATAGACCATGAATGTTTACTGCTGGGTGTGCAATACTGTTTGCTCCCATTGGGGGGACAGCATCACTAGGGTTACCTAATGCGTATGCATATGATGGTACAGCATCAGTTAAGATACCTGCATCAATCAATCTTGGGTTTAATCCGAATGGATCACCTGCAACGAATAGACCAATACCGCCAGTGTAAATTGCTGCATAGTCATGGTTTACTAGTGCGTAAGCTCCTGGTTCATCAAAGACCAAATCTACAATCATGTTTTGTGAACCTCCGAGTAACCATGTTTCAGTTGCTGCGGATTGTACTCTGTTACCTTGTGTAACTCTATCCAAAATTTCTCCAACAATGTGGAAGTATAGTGGTTCGTTACCATGGTTTTCAATGAAGAGTCTCACGTGTTGATCATTTTCAACATACATGAGTTGTGATTGCATATGTTCTAGTTCAAGACCATTCCATGGTTGTGCGACAAAGATGTTTTTGTTAGCATCGCCCTTTAGGAGGATGTTGTGTAACATGTTTGGAACATAACCAAACTGAATACCATTAACGACGGTTGCAGAGTTATGATGTTGGAACATTGCTCCTGCATCATAATTGCCATCTTCGTTAAGATACAATTGGTTGAACTGTAGTTGGAACTCTAATGCGTCTGCATCATAGAACTGTCTGTCTAATTCGCCGCTGCCGCTTGTTTTCTCTACCATTAGTTTCTTGTATCCATTGGCTGGATCAACGATAGCAATTCCGTACATGCCGGAAAATACGTGTTGGTCCATTCCGATTAGGTGAACACCAGAACAGTGGTATTTGAAAACGCCTGCGGATTCAGCAATGTAACAGTATTGGCTTGTCTCTCCCGGATTAACGGAATCAAAAGCTAATGCTGTCATTTGTGATGCGTGCATGTCGTTACCGTGACCAGTAACTTCATCTGCTGGAATTGAGAGTGTCATTTGTACGACATCGCCTTGTGTAACTCTTAGTGTTGGTCCTGGGACTTGTCCACTAAAGGTCATGGCGTTGTATGTCTTACCACCCATAATTGGGAGTTCTACACTTTCACCAGTGAGATTGAACTCAACTACGTTGCGTCCAGTATCTGCAAGTGCACCACAATCAGTTTCTGCGAATGCTTGAGGCATTACTAGCTGTAAACCGCCCATTTGATGGATTTGTTCAATCACATCGACATCCATTTGAGTCATGTCTAATGATTGTCCAGCAATCTGGGTTTGTGTGTATGTGCTTCCGAATAAGGTTGCTCCCATTACAGCGACTGCTGTAATAGTAAAGAGCATACTAATACGCTTATTCATAATTCACGGTGACCTGCAATTCCTATATAATAATTGCCCTTTTACGAGCCACAACGATTTGAAAAAGAATCAATAATGGGAATGAATGTGCAATATCAACATGAAATTTAGATTAGATGAAGATTCACTTGGAAAAGTCAAGATCCCAGCTGACGCATATTATGGGGCATTTACAGGAAGAGCAATAGGCCAGTATCACGTTACAGGCAACAAAAGCCATGAAAATTTGATAAAGTCATTTGTAATGATTAAGCGATCTGCAGCTGTTGCAAACATGAAGTCCAAGGCTATAGACTCTAAACGCGGAAAAGCAATAGTTTCTGCATGTGACAAAATACTGTCCGGAAAATACGTCGATCAGTTTGTCGTAGACATGATAAACTCTGGTGCAGGAACCGCATTTAACATGAATTCTAACGAAGTCATCGCCAATGTAGCATTGGAGATAATACACAAGAAGAAAGGACAATATGAATTTCTACATCCAAATGATCATGTCAACATGTCCCAATCAAGTAACGATACGTATCCTACTGCCATGCACGTCTCAATTTTGATGAATCTAAAAGAGACAATTCCAGCCATCGATATTTTAATAAAGTCACTATCCAAGAAGGCAAAGCAATTTTCAACATACAAGAAAATCGGCAGAACCCACCTGATGGATGCATTGCCCGTTACGTTAGGCAGTGAATTTGCAGCTTATGTCACATCAATCACCAAAGCAAGAAATGAAATCATTGCGGCTCAAAAAGAACTGCAAAACGTTGCATTAGGAGGAACAGCAGTAGGCACAGGTGCAAACACGCCAAAAAATTACAGAAAGATTGCAATTTCAGAGCTTGGAAAGATTGCAAAATTATCATTAAAGCCAGAAAAAGACATGCAACATAGCTTGCAAAGCAAGTTTGCAGTAGCAAATATGTCAAGTACATTACGAAATTTGGCATTGGAGATTGGAAAGATTGCAAATGACATCAGACTTATGGCATCAGGTCCGATTGCAGGATTGGCAGAGATTGGAATTCCAGCAGTGCATGCTGGATCATCAATCATGCCGGGAAAGGTAAATCCATCTCTGGCAGAATGCATGAACATGATTTGCTTCAACATAATTGGAAACGACACATCAGTTTCCTATGCAACACAAGGAGGACAGTTTGAGCTAAATGTGATGATGCCAGGAATGCTGAAGTGTATGCTGGAGTCAACCGACATGCTGAAGAACTTCTTGCCGATATTTTCTGCAAATCTTATTGACGGACTTACAGCGAACAAGGAAAAATTACGTGCAGACATTGAAAATAGCCCAGTAATTGTCACTTTATTGACTCCAACTATAGGATATCTGAAGTCAGCGGAGCTTTTCAAGGAATCTCTGAAGACTGGAAAAACCATCAGAGAACTCGTTGTATCAAAGAACCTAATGAGCAACAAAGAAATTGATTCTCTATTCGGATAGTTCATGGCAAAGATTTTCGTAGAAGCTTACGGATGTTCTGCGAGCTTTGCAGATTCTGAAATGATTTCAGGACTAGTTGTTAATGGCGGTCATACTTTAACAGATGATTCCTCAAAGTCTGATCTAAACATCATAGTTACATGTTCTGTAAAAGATTCCACGGCAAATAAAATGATGTACAGGATAAATTCACTGAAATCAAAACCGCTAATCGTTGCAGGTTGTCTTCCCAAAGCAGAAAAAGAAACGGTAGAGAGATTTTCAACAAATGCCAGTTTGCTTGGACCAAATTCTCTAGGAAAAACGCTCCAAGTGATCAACTCTACTCTCGAAGGTCAAAAACTAATCGCATTAGAAGATTCGGACTTGTCAAAGGTGGGACTTCCCAAAATAAGGCTCAATCCAGCTGTTGGAATCGTAGAGATAGCAAGCGGGTGCATGAGTGAATGTACATTTTGTCAAACCAAAATATCAAAAGGAGATCTATCGAGTTACAGATTAGGAGACATCGTAAGACAGGTTCAAACCGAAATCAAGGAAGGATGTAAGGAAGTATGGCTAACGTCGACGGACAACGGCTGCTATGGATTCGATATAGGAACGGACCTGCCAACGCTTGTAAATGCGGTCTCAGAAATTCCAGAAGATTTCATGATAAGAGTAGGAATGATGAATCCGATGTACATGCCAAGAATTAAAGAAAATCTAATTACTTCTTATGAAAATGACAAAGTCTTCAAATTTTTGCACATTCCAGTTCAGAGTGGGAGTAACAAAGTTCTTCACGACATGAAACGCGGACATACGGCAGAGACTTTTAGAGAAATTGTCAATAGGATGAAAGCAAAGTTCGAAGACTTCACCATATCTACGGACATCATAGTAGGTTTTCCATCAGAAACTGGCGAAGATTTTCAAAAAACCATATCATTGCTTGATGAAACAAAACCTGATGTTGTCAATCTGTCAAAATACAGTGCAAGGCCAGGAACGGATGCGGCAGAATGGGTTCAGATTGATGCGGCAGAAGTAAAACGAAGAAGTAAGTTGATTTTTGAGCAGATCAGCAAAATATCAATGGAAAGCAATCAAAAGTGGATCGGATGGAAAGGTAAAGTCCTCTTTGATGAACAGACAGAGGAAGGGATCAAGGGTAGGAACTTTGCATACAAGCCCATATCAGTCGAAAGTGAAGTAAAAGTAGGACAATCACACACAGTTGAAATCACAGATGCCACTGTAAAAAGACTAGTTGGAAAGATCGCAAGTTAATTTTTTTCGATCTAAAATTTGATTAAAAAAACGTAAGAAGGTTTTTTATCTAAATCAGTAAACAAGATCAGAAATGAGTTTTCAAGTCAAAGAACCAATTTTAGTCATAGGCCTAGGAGGCGTGGGTTCAAAATTGGTAACAGATGTAAAAAATTCTCTAAACTCAGACTGCCTAATAATCAGTAACGACAAAAAGGATATCTCAGAAGACATCCCATCAGTCCACGTAACAACAGATTCAATCATCAACCCGTCTGTACAACTAATCAGAGGTTCAACATACAATACATCAGATGAAATAGAATCAAAAATTTCAGGCTATTCTACAGTTATCTTGATGAGTAATTTGGCAGGCAAGGCAGGCTCAGCCATTGCACCAGTCGTGTCAGAAATATGCAAAGAAGCAGGTACAGGATTGATTTCCTTTGCCATTATGCCTTTCAAATATGAAAAAAACAAGATCTTCAATTCAGGAGTAGCCCTCAAAAGAGTGAGAGCGAACTCCGAATGCACGGTAGTACTTGACAATGATTCATTGTTGGATAGCAATCCAGATCTGAGTCCCAAAGAATGCTATGACATTGCAAATTCTGCAATGATACACGTAGTAAAATCACTTGGCAAATCAGAAATATCTTCAGAGACAAATATCATATCTACAAGTAAAGATGGACAAAGTATGGAGGACTCTCTCAGAGATTCACTAAAAATGCTATACGGTAACGCACCACCGAATTCGATTAAACGCTCAATGTTGTATGTGGTTGGAGGAAACAACATTCCAATAGGGGTAATCAATTCGATAACAAACCTTACAGCCGGAATTGTAAACGAGAGTAATTCACAGATCGACATGACTTCCAATGTCAAGGATTCCAAAGTAGTAATGCTATCATCGATTCAAGGAATGGCAAAGTTTGACAATTATGACCCATTAGGAATTATTCCGCAAGAAAATACCCTTGACTGGTCAACACCGGATTGCAGTATTGATTGCGAGCTAGACTTGTATCAATTAGAATAAACTGACTTTTTTAAAAATTAGAATTTATTGAAAATAATTAATCGCTCTTTGTTACTTCCTTAGCTGGCTCTTCTGCTGTTGCTGCGGCTTCCTTAGCTGGCTCTTCTGTTTTATCAGAAACTTTTTTGGATTCTTTTTCAGGAACAGTTTTGGATTCGGCATCATCATCATATCGTGAAACAAGAATGTAACCTTCTTCGGTTTTGGTCATCCTCACTCTAACTTTTCTTGGAGGACTTCTTGCACCTCTTGCCCAAATTTCACGAGCCAAATCTTCTTCAATTTTTATTGTCTCAACTTTCATGTGATGTCGAGCAAATTCTCTAATCATGTTAATGGCCCTTGTAGCTCGATGTTGAGATTGTGAAATTTTTACCTTGCCAAGATTAATAGTATAAACTCGTTCTAATTCCTGAGACATCTATCCAACCTCCACATCAGTTGATCTCCAAGCCCTACGCTTTGGATTGGTTCTGACACCTCGTTTGGTTTTAAGAATTATCCATGCAGGTACCGCTGACGTCTGTCTAGTCTTTTTAAGTAGACGAATTTTCCTTGGAGAGGACTTACGTGCAGCCATAGATTTTCAGGCACGCGGAGCTCTTTTTAAATGAATCTCAGGATCATAGGCAATCTTGAATTTGTTTTAGTATTCTTGCAGAAGCTCCCCACACGATTTGATTTTGATATTCAAAGGTGTACATTTCTTGGATCAGATTATGATCCGGATCGGCATCCTTTGCCTGAGTTTTTAGAAATGATTTTAGTGGAATGTGAAGAATTTCTTCCACTTCAGCATTTGGGGATAACACGGGAATTTCTTTCACTACAGAAATAAATGGTAAAATCAAGAAACCAGAATTCAGCGTCACGACTGGTTCCAGCTGACCGATTACCTGGTCTTTAGTTATCGTCAATCCAAGCTCCTCACTAGTTTCGCGTAATGCGGTTTCCAAAAGATTGGAATCTTCAGGATCTAATTTTCCACCAGGAAACGAAATTTCACCAGCATGAAATTTCATATGTTTTGGTTTTTCAGTCATTACGACGATTGGTTCATCGCCATAGATTACTACGAGTATGGATGCCAAACGATATTGTTCATCCAATTTTATTTCAGGGTTAAGAGGACTAGAAAGTCGAGATTTTAATTCATTCAATTGCATCCAAACAATCCCCCATCATTCCATATTGGTTTTGGCATTCAAAGGTTTTAACCGAGAAGAAAAGGAATTGAGTCATGACCATCAGGTACGAAGCTAATCCGCCCAAGATTTTACCAGATGTGGATATCAATGAATCTATTCAGAAATTCGTCAAAAAGATAAAAATCATTTCAAATAAATGCGATGCAATACACATCACTGAAAACGTCCTAGGATTTCAAAGAGCATCACCCGTAGAAGTCGGTAAAATCATCAGAAGAGAAATTCCAAATATTCCAATCACCATTAGTCTCAGAGTCAGAGACAAAACAGAACAAGAAATTTCAGAGTTTGTAGACAAATGCATTTCCATAGGATTTTCAGGAATTTTGATTCTGATGGGAGACAAATCTAAGACGGGAAAAGAGGATTCAGGTCAAATTCCAAGTTCGACGGTAAAAAGATTGAGAGAGCATGGAGTAGATTCAAAGATTGATTTGTACCTATCAATGTCAAACAAGCCCAATTTTTCAAAAATTAGAAGGAAAGTGGATGCAAACCCGAAAGGATTCATGACCCAAGTCATTCAAGATATTTCTCAAGTTCAAGATTTATCTGAAAATCTCAAGGGATTTTCAATCATACCGATTCTTTTGTATCCGTCACCCAAGAATGAAAAATCTGCAAAATTTTTGGATTTGGATTTGGAATCATACGGTAAGGCGTTTGAGGAGATGTTAAAGAGAACACATGAAATTACAGGAGACGTTCTACTCACTTCGCCAAATGATTTTGGCGGACTGGACAAATTCTTAGAAAAATTGAATATCTAAAGTACAAAATATTTTGCATCAGGATGATGAATTACTATTGCAGCTGTGGATTGTTCTGGAATTATCTGACCAGACTCAGTTAGAGTCATTCCAGAATGTTCTGGCTTTAGTAATTTCCATACGAGATGATGCTGTCCCACATCAGGACAACTTGGAAATCCCCAGCTGTATCTCAAACCACCTTTCTCCAGATTTAATTCGCACTTTATTTTTTGATTAGTCCATTCAGCCAAAGCTTCTGCCACTTCTACTGCCAATCCATGAAGATAATACGCATCAGTGTACTTGTCTTCCTCATTCCATTGATCAAGAATTTCAGACACTTTGTTGCCAACAGTTACAGATTGGAATGCTACAACATCATCATCTCCAAAATAATCAGTCAAGCACAAGTGCTCTGGTTTTGTAGAGCGTGGAAATTCCAATTCCACGTCATCCCCATTTGGATTATTTACGAGTAGCTTTCGGTCTTTGTTATGACACTTGAAATATCCGTAAACAACCTCGGGCTCAAATAGTTTTTCTCGAATGATTCGTACTTTCCATTCAGATAGCAGTTGTTCATGATCAGATTCAGATTCAGCTCCTGCCTTTCCTCGCAATCCCCAGGACAGCTTGAAGAGGGATTTTTTATCAATCATAGTCCAAACTTCAGACATGTTAATTTGATCTGATCTTAATCGGATAGGTTTTCCAATTATTTTAGGAGTAGGGGCAGTGACAGGTTTTACGTTACTCTTTGGAATTGTATCTGGATCAACTGCTGCAGTAGACTTGTCTTTCCAGTTTTCCAATTTTTCTTTCCAATCAGATAAAAGCTTTGGTTTTTCATCTGAAATTAAAACATCCATTGTTTTCAGACCTTCAAACATGGTGTTGCAGTAAAACACTCCTGGTTCGTATATCCCACCTTCTTTTGCAATTCTATTAATGTAATTACTGTTAATTGCGGCGCCACCGCAAAGAATAGGGACAGTCATATTATTTTTTCTTGCATGCTCTACAAAGAATTTCATTTGTTTGGAAGTGGATACCAACAGCGCAGACAAGCCTATCGCATCAGGTTTTGTCTCATCAATTTTTTCAAGGAATTTTTGCAATGGGACCTGTTTTCCCATATCATGAACGGTGTATCCGTTATTTTGAAAGATAGTCTTCACCAGATTCTTGCCAATGTCATGTACATCGCCATAAACAGTACCTAAAACAAGAATGCCTTTGCCGGTACCTTCCTCTTTGACTAAATATTTCTCCAATTCGCCAACTGCAGCCTTCATGCATTCCGCAGATTTTAGAACGAATGGAAGGATAAGTTCACCTGCACCAAATTTTTCACCTACTTCTTTCATCGCAGGAAGCAAATCCCCATTGAGTGTCTTAATGGCACCATCATGAGTCATTTCTTTGGAAGCATTGATAGACAAGATTCCTTCAGCGTCTTTGAGTAAATCAGGCCTTTCAATCTTTTCTGCAATTGCTGAGACAACATCATTTTTTATTCCATCCTTGAGCCTGTTTACAATTCTAAAGTTTGCACGTTTTCCCGCAGGCCACGTGGGATCCACATCTACTTTTTTTGAAGCGGTACCACTCTTGGTTTTGGCATTCTCAAAGTACGTAATCAAATCAGACAGAGCGTCACGATGAGTGTTAAAGATAAGATTTTCTGCAAGATTTTTCTCCTTTTCACTAATTTCACCATAAGGGATTATCTCCTTTGCGTTAACGATTGCAGAATCAAGACCGATTTTTACGGCATGATACAAAAATACGGAATTTATAATTTTTCTAGCATAAGGTGCTAAACCAAAGCTAATGTTACTCAAACCCAAGGTAGTAAATGAGTCAGGGAATTTTTCTTTGACTAGTTTAATTCCTTCCAGAGTATTTTTTCCGGCGTCAAGAAATTCATCTTCTCCGGTTGCCAAAGTAAATGTAAGAACATCAAAGATGAATTGCTCTATTTTTAACCCATATTTTTTTCCTGTCTCATAGAGTAGTTCTGCAGTGTCAACTTTTTGTTGAGGTGTTTTAGCCATCCCTTCAGGACCAATGCATAAGGCAATTGAGGGCAACCCATACTTTGCCATAATGGGAGCTAGTTTTTCAAACCTACTTCCATCACCTTCAAGGTTTATCGAATTGATTATAGGCCTACCGGGAATTTGAGTTACAGATGCTTCAATGACTTCAGGATCTGTAGAATCAATTACAAGTGGCGCATCAATTTCCAGGCTCAGCCTTTTTACTAGGTTTAGCATGAACTCACGCTCGTCTGCACGCTCTGTAGTTGCAACACAAACATCAAGGCAATGAGCCCCGTCTTCAGATTGAATTCTTCCCAAGTCAACCAATCCATCATAATCATCATCAAGAACCATACTCTTTGCTTTCCGAGACCCCTGAGTGTTAATTCTCTCTCCGATGATCAGAGGTGCAGGAACCTGCTTCAGATCAACCGCTTTTAATGCAGAGCTAACACGAGGAACTGTCAATGTAACTAAATCACACCCATTTTTCTAAATACTTAACCCTCTATAGAGTTGGCTTTCTCATCAATTACTTTCCTTAAGGCTTTGATATGTTCAGGATTTGTTCCACAACAGCCACCAATAATTCTAACTTTTTTGTATTCATCAAGAAAATCACCTAGCGCATCACCCATATTTTTGGGAGTCATCTTGTATACAGCTTGACCACCATCATTTTCAGGCATTCCAGCATTTGGAACTACCAGTACGTTATGTTCATTTTGCTCATCTAACCATTGGACGCTAGGAGTCATCTCAATAGGTCCAGTTGAACAGTTCAATCCAAAAACATCAATCCCCATATCAGATACAGTGGTGTATGCGGCCTGGATGTTTGTTCCAAGTAGCATCTTTCCATATTGATCCAAAGTGGTATTTGCAATTATTGGTACTTTTTTACCAGTTTTTTCTATGGCAATGTGACATGCCTCAATGACCAATTTCACTTCCAAGATGTCCTGGCTAGTTTCAATTAGCAGCGCATCCACTCCGCCAAGAATTAATCCCTCGGCCTGTAGCTCAAACGCAGTCCTAATTTCATCAAGGGGCTTTTGTCCTAAATCAGGATCATTTGAGCTTGGAAGATATCCTGTAGGACCCATGGAGCCAATTACGTATCTAGGTTTGTCAGTGTATTCAGCGCAGACATCAGATGCAAGTGTAGCAATATTTTTGTTAAATTCAACAGTTTGATCACCAAAACCATATTCATCCAGTTTGATTTTGTTTGACCCAAAAGAGTTGGTTTCAACACAATCAGAACCTGCATCCAAATAATTTCTATGAATTTGTTTTATCCAATCAGGATGCGTAACTACTAGCCCGTCATTAAAACCATCTTGATTGTTTGGAAAATCTTCAGGTTGTGGATCATGTCGTTGAATTTCAGTACCCATTGCACCATCAAAAAGTAACACTCTATTTTTCATCGCATCAAGGAAAGGCTCTTTTTCTACCAATTCAATTTCAAGATATTCTTGAATAGTTTAACTCTTTTCAGAAAAAACCGTAAAAATAGGTAGTATTATCACGTATATTGAAATTAGGCAAAAACTCATTTTATGTACATTTATGCAAAAGATTCATGTCAACAATTTAGTTCGTAGTGCTACCTTTTTTCAACATGCTGGAATTTCCATAGTCTTTGTATTCATGCCCATAATTGCCAGCGGGGTTACAGATTCAATTTTTGAAATTGGACTCTTAGTAGCTTCATTTAGCTTTGCCCAAATTTTATCTGAAATGTATTTTGGGAGACACTCAGACAAGAAAGGAACCAGGATCAAATTTATCAGAATTGGCTTCATAGGATGTGCCATTGCGTTTGGACTACACTACTTTGCAGAAGACCTAAGCATGTTTTTCATAGTAAGAATTTTGGCAGGGGTAGCAAGCGGAATAATGATTCCGGCAATGATTGCCTACACATATGAGGCAAACATAGACAAGAAAAGAGCAGCTACCGTAATTTCATTTCACGCGTTAGGATGGTTGGCAGGAATTGCAGCGGCAGGATTAACAAATGATTTGAAACTAATTTTCCTGATCAGTGCTGCGTCATTTATCATAGGTTTGATCTTTACAATAAAACTTCCAAATCCAAAACAAGAGAGGGAAACGCAGCCCGGAACTATAAAAAAAGTAATTTTAAAAAACAAATTTCTCTTTTTGTCATTACTACTCAGACATATTGGAGCCGCGGCAGTGTGGATAGTACTTCCAATAATGATAATGGAGAGGTGGGGAGGGGATCTATATCACATTTCAATTGTATACGTTGCAAATACGCTAACTGCATTTATTTTGATGAACGTGATGGCAAGCAAAATTCATCTTTCAAATATTACAAAGTTCAAAATTGGAATTGGATGTACAACGTTTGTTTTTGTAGGACTTTCCATGGTTACAGAATGGTGGATGGCAATGCCGTTTATGTCACTGGTGGGTGCAACATGGGCATTTCTGTTCATAGGTGGAAACTTTCATCTTATGGAAAACAATCCGCGTTCAACGTCAACTGGAATTTTTAGTTCAACCTTGTCTATTGCTACAGTGATCGGACCCATAATAGGAGGAGCTATTGCGTTTGCTTTTGATTATGTAGCGGTAATGTATTTTGCAATTGCAATAATCACATGCGCATTTGTAGTGTCATTAAAGATAAAAAAATAGAAGAATGAAATCACTAAGTCAAAGGACAAAAATTGGATACGTTGAATATGCTTGCGAGAACTATCTCAATCCCCAGCGAGACATTACCTTATGCTCCAATTTTGTGAAGACCACCCCATCTACAGCCAGACCAATTCCCATAATTACAATCATGATTCCAATTACTTGTGAAACGTCATTAAGAGAACGGCCAGCATTAAGCAGGAATCCCAATCCTAGGAATGAAAACAGTATTTCAGCACCGATTACTCCTCTCCATGCAAAGGCCCAGCCCTGCTTGAAGCCAGAAATCATGTATGGGAATGCCGCAGGAATCAATACTGCCGTAATCAATTGACTGCCCTTGGCACCCATATTTCTCGCAGCCTCGATAAAGTGAGGATCGATGTTTTTGACTCCGGTATAGGTATTGATGGTAACTGCAAAAATTGCACCTATCGCAGTTACAAAGATAATTCCCCCATCAGTCAACCCAAACCAAAGAATCGCTAACGGGACCCAAGCAATTGAAGGAATAGATTGCAATCCTAAAACCAGTGAACCGACAGTTTGGTTGATTGCCTCTACTCTTGCCATGAATATTCCAAGAACTATTCCACCTGCAATCGCAATTGCCAATCCAATTGATAACCTCCACATGCTAGTTGCTATCCCGTATAGTAAACTGCCATCCGCTACGCCGTATGCTAAATCTTCGGCCACCTCATAAGGAGATGGGAAAATATTCTCAGGCCATACTCCAGCCATTGCAATTATTTGCCAAACCGCAACTATTCCAATATAAAATACGATTCTATACAGTGTGAAATTTTTCGCCATTGCAATCACTCCTTACTTTTTTTTACCTCGGGTCTAAGTTCTGCCAAGATGTTTTGTTGGAATTTTAGTAGTGATTCATCTTCAGAAATTCTAGGTCGTGGAAAATTATTGTCAACCTCTTTTTTGATTACAGACGGACGATTACTGAAAATAACCACCTTGGTTCCAAGAACTGCTGCTTCAGAAACACTGTGAGTGACAAACAAAATAGTTTTTTTTGTTTTCTCCCAAATCAATTGCATTTCAACCAATAGTAAATCTCGAGTCTGTGCATCAAGGGCAGCAAACGGTTCGTCCATTAACAATACGTCAGGATCCATTACAAGAGCCCGAGCTATAGCTACACGCTGTTTCATTCCAGTTGAAAGCTGATAAGTATATGAATCTGCAAATTTGGTCAATTGCATCATGTCTAGATACCTGTATGATATTTTTGCTCTTTCTTCCTTTGGAATACCAGCCATCTTCAATCCAAATTCCACATTATCCTGAACACGAAGCCACGGAAACAACGCCCCTTCCTGAAACACCATGATCCTCTCAGGACCGGTTTCAGTAACATTACGGCCGTCAAACAGAACTTGTCCATCGTCAGGCTTTTCTAGACCAGCAACAATGCGTAAAAAGGTGGATTTTCCACAACCTGAAGGACCCACCAAGCATACAAAGTCCCCAGCCTCTACCTTGAGATTAATACCTCCAAGTGCTTTTAGATTGTGAGAATCATGACTGAAATACTTTACAATATTTTTTGCCTCAAGCTTTGTCATGTAACAGCATCCCCTTCAGTGGAGTTTCTGTCAAAGTAATAAAAAATATCAGACAAATCATATCCATTTCTTCCAAGATATCCCAATGTATTTGCCTTTTCTGCAAATGAATGAATGGAGTCAGGCAAAGGATCATCAGTAATTATCAGATTTGATAATGCAATATCTACAACATCATCAGACAGAGATTGACCCAAATGGGCATTCAAAAAATTATTAAAAATATTCCTAGTTTCCACAGGATTTTCATTGATCCAATCTGCGGTGTTTTTATGCGAGGCTAACAGATTTGCAATTAGTACAGGATTTGTTTCTACATAGTTTGCATTGGCAATTAGAAGAACAGATGCAAATTCTTGATTTGGCCACAGATCTTCTTCATGAAACAATCGTTTGCCATTTAACTCAGTTTCCAATATAGTGGCCCAGGGTTCAGCAACCCAAGCGCCATCGATATCCCCTTTAACAAATAACGTATAGATATCAGGATTTGAGATATTGTAAACTATTACAGAACCACCTTTTTCAGCTGACTTTAACCCGTTTTCCGAAAGATAGTGACGCAAAGAAACATCCTGAGTGTTACCAATTTGTGGTGCGGCGATCTTTTTTCCTGCAAAATCAGATGCCGAATTAATTTCAGACTCAGGATGAACAATGAAACTCGCACCACCGCTTGCTGCTCCTGACAGAATTTTCACATTGTGATTTTCAGAATTCAAGAATCCGTTAATCGCAGGGCCAGGGCCAACATATGCCAAATCAACAGAATTTGCAAATAGAGATTCTATGGCTTGTGGACCACTATCAAAAACGCGAGTTTCAATTCGTGTTTCATTTCCCATGCTTGTTTCAAAAAATCCTTTTTCCATACCAACAATAGGAATTGCATGACCGATATTTGGAAAATATGCAATACGAAGTTTATTTTCATATGTTACGTCTGATGAATTCAAAGATACGCCTACAGCCAGCACCAAGATGACTCCAGCAATACCAGCAAAAATCACCGACAGAGTTTTCATAAAACAGCGTTATATCTGGCGGTTAAATAATCATCGAATTTTAGCTCAAGCTAGTCAGGGATTATTTGAAAATAATTCATTTTAAACATATCACAAAAGATAAATTCCAAAATACGGCAGAAAAGATGTTTCATGACTCAAAAAGGAATTCTTGCATTTTCAGGAGGGCTGGATACATCCGTTGTTGTAAAATATCTACAGGACGAACACGATATGGATGTCATTACGGTCACAGTGGACGTCGGACAGGGCGAGGACTGGAAAAAAATTGCGGCAAAAGCAAAAAAGCTCGGAGTGAAAAAGCACTACAACATTGACGCAAGAAAAGAGTTTGTCAAAGATTACATTTTCCCATCAATAAAAGCAAATGCTCTTTATCAAAAAAAATATTGTCTTGCAACTGCACTAGCTAGACCGCTAATTGCAGAGAAGGTTTTAGAGATTGCAAAAAAAGAAAAAGTCACATCACTTGCGCACGGCTGCTCTGGAAAAGGAAATGATCAAGTGAGATTTGACATCACATTGCGTTCTGGATCGGATCTTCCAATCATAGCCCCGATTAGAGATAAAAATCTGGACAGAGATACCGAATTAAAATTTGCAAAAAAACACGGAATCATAATTGATACGGTGGCAAAAAAATTTAGCATTGATCAAAATTTGTGGGGACGTGCAATTGAAGGCGGGGTATTAGAAGATCCATTTAACGAACCACCTGACGACGCATTCATTTGGATTAAAACAAAAAATTTGCCCGATAAACCAACTTACTTGGAAATCGAATTCGATAAAGGGATTCCCGTCAGAGTTGACGGCAAGTCTATGGAACCGCTAAAACTAATTGAGTATATCAATAAAAAAGCAGGTAATGCAGGCATTGGAATAGTTGATCACATTGAAGACAGAGTAGTTGGAATAAAGTCTCGCGAAGTGTATGAAACTCCGGCAGCCACATGTCTGATTGAGGCCCATTCAGACTTGGAAAAGATGGTTCACACCAAACACGAAAACAAGTTCAAATCAATGATTGATGACGAATGGGCATATTTGGTATATTCAGGACTTTGGCAAGATCCACTGAAAACGGATCTTGATGGATTTATCGAGGCTTCACAAAAACAGGTCTCCGGAACGGTGAAACTAAAGATATACAAGGGAAGTCTAAGAGTAGTAGGAAGAAAATCCAGTAATTCCCTATACAGTCATGACATTGCAACCTATGGAGTGGAATCGACATTTGATCAAAGACTGGCCAAGGGATTTGTGGAATTATGGGGAATGCAGTCAACAGAAGCTAATAAATTACAAAAGAAAAGGTCAACAAAAACATGAACTGCCCAGAATGTGATGCAACATTAAACATCCCAGACGATGCCTCAGTGGGAGAGATAGTCTCCTGTCCTGATTGCGGTGCTGACTTTGAAATCTCAAAAAAAGACGGAGCAAATGTCGAGCTTAAGCAAGCAGAAACCGTAGGCGAAGACTGGGGAGAGTAATGTCAAAAGTTTCCATAGTTTTTGACCGCCTAAGAGCGGAAGAAAAGATGCTGAAAAAAGAGGCATCAGAATTAGGTCATGATACAGTAATGCTTGATGCAAAAATTACTCAGATAAACACAGACAGCAAAAAAGAAGATTATGATTTTGGCAGTGTTGTTTTAGAAAGATGTGTCAGTTACTTTAGAGGACTTCATTTCACTGCCAGTCTAGAATTTTTAGATATTCCAGTCCTAAACAAATTTGAGGTTGCAAATATCTGCGGAAACAAAATGTTCATGACTATGCTATTGAAGAAAAACAACATTCCAACGCCAAAAACATATTTTTCGTTTTCAAGCGCAAGTGCGGCAGAGAATTTAGAAAAAGTTGGATTTCCACTAGTGATCAAACCAGTAATCGGCAGTTGGGGAAGAGGAGTAATGCCTCTAAAGGACAAGGATGCTATGGAAGCAGTTTTTGAGATCAGAGACATAACGGATAGTCCTCATGACAGAATCTACTATTTGCAAGAATTAATCAAGAGGCCACCAAGAGATATCAGAGTGATAACAGTGGGAGATGAGCCCATTGCAGCCATGTATAGAAAATCCTCAGGAGGGTTTAAGACCAATGTTGCGCTCGGAGCAGAACCGGAACTGTGTGAAATCACAAAAGAGATGGAAGATTTGGCAGTCAAATCATCAAAAGCGATGGGAGGAGGAATTTTAGGAATTGATATGATGGAAGATGATGAGAGAGGATTGATTGTTCACGAAGTCAACAATACAGTTGAATTCAAAGGATTGACAAAAGTAGCACAACGAAACATCCCAAAAGAGATGATAGAATTCGCTCTAAACTACGTTAGAAAATAAATTATACTCCATTTAGAGAGGTTTTATCATGAAAGTGGGCGTTGTAGGAGCTTCAGGATATGTAGGCGGGGAGACACTTCGTTTACTTGTAAACCATCCAAAAGTTGAGATCTCAATGGTCACATCAAGACAACATGTTGGAGAGTACCTGCACAGAGTTCAGCCAAGTTTGAAGGGATTTACAGATCTTACTTTTTCAGAATTAGATTATGATAAATTAACAGATCAATGTGACGTGGTATTCACAGCAGTTCCACATGGTACCGCTACAGAGATTGTAAAGGCACTCTATGACAGAGGAATAAAAGTAATTGACCTGAGTGCAGACTATAGACTGCATAATCAGGAAGCATATGACAAATGGTATGGATGGGAACATCCTCATCCTGATTATTTAGAAAAATCTGTTTTCGGAGTTCCGGAACTACACAGAGAAGAGATTAAGAAGGCACAGCTGGTGTCCTGTCCAGGATGCATGGCAGTTACGTCAATGCTGGCACTTGCACCACTAATTAAAAATGACATAATTGACACTGAGCATATTATCGTAGATTCAAAAATTGGTTCATCTGGTGCAGGTTCGGGTTCAGGAACTGCCCATGCAATGAGAGCAGGAGTGATCAGACCATACAAGCCTGCAAAACACAGGCATACCGGAGAGATTGAACAAGAGCTGAGTCAGATAGCAGGAAAGAAAATCCGCGTTTCAATGAGTCCACATGCAGTAGACGTGGTTCGAGGGATTCTGTGTACAAACCACACATTTATGAAAAAAGACATTGAGGAAAAAGAACTATGGAAAATATACCGTCAAGCTTATGGCGAAGAGAGATTTGTCAGGTTGATCAGAGATAAAAAAGGATTGTACAAGTTCCCAGATCCAAAATTCTTGGTCGGCTCAAACTTTTGCGATATTGGATTTGATTTAGATGAAGATAATAACAGATTGATTGCATTGTCAGCATCAGATAACCTGATGAAAGGCGCAGCAGGGTCTGCCATTCAAAACATGAATGTAATGTGCGGTTTTGATGAAATGGACGGACTCAGATACACACCACTAACTCCCGTTTAGAAATGATCACTATCAAAATTGGCGGAAGCGTTGTAGATAATTTACATCAATCAACAATTTCAGATATCAAAAAAGTTGCAGAGACTGAAGGGATAATCATAGTTCATGGAGGAGGTAAAGAGGTGACAAAAGTTTGCAAGCAGCTCGGAAAAGAACCAAAATTTGTCACATCGCCAAGCGGTATCAAGAGTAGATATACAGACAAAGAGACCGCTGAAATTTTTACCATGGTAATGTCAGGTAGAATTAACAAAACAATCGTTCAAATGCTTCAAAAAAATGGCATTAACGCAATTGGGTTATCAGGGGTTGATGCAAAAGTCATCGAAGCTGATAGAAAAAAGAAATTACTCATAATAAATGAAAAAGGCAGAAAACAGGCAATCGATGGAGGATACACGGGAAAAATAAGAGAAGTAAATTCAAAATTCATCAAATCATTATTGGCACAAGGCCTTACACCGGTAATCTCACCCATTGCGATGAGTGAAGAATCAGAATTTCTCAACATAGATGGAGACAGGGCTGCGGCATATGTGGCAGGCAAAGTCGGATGTGACAAAGTATTGTTCATTACAAATGTTGACGGACTGTTGATGGAGGACAAACTAGTTGAAAAACTAACATTAAAAGAGGCAAAAGAAATCAGACCCAAAATAGGACCAGGTATGGAAAAAAAGATTTTGGCATCAACAGAAGCATTAGACATGGGCGTTGCAGAAGCACTGATTGGAAACGGGCAGAGAGAGAACCCCATATCATCAGCTATTTCACATGACAATTGTACGGTGATTGAACATGAGTGAAGAGCAATTCATGGGAAATCTCTATCAAAGATTTCCAGTTACAATTGAAAAAGGGGAAGGATCCCACGTATGGGATGCTGACGGAAAAGAATACATCGATTGTATGGGAGGGTATGGAGTAGCTTTAGTAGGACATAGAAATCAGAGAGTTAACAACGCGATAAAAGAACAAGTGGATAAAATCATCACGGTTCATAGTTCGCTATATAATAAAACACGAGAAGAATTTTTGACAAAGCTTATCGGATTGGCGCCTGAAGGTCTCACACAAGTCCATCTGAACAACAGCGGTGCAGAAGCTATCGAAGCTGCAATGAAGTTTGCAAGAAAGTTTACAGGCAAAAAAGGAATGATCGCGATGAAAGGATCCTATCACGGAAAATCATTTGGAGCTTTGTCATTAACATTTAATCCGAAATACAGAAAGGCATTTCAGCCACTAGTTGAGAAGGTTTCATTTGCATCGTTCGGAGATATAGAATCATTACGTTCAGTGATTGATGACGATACAGCTTTAATTATTTTAGAACCAATACAGGGTGAAAGTGGAATTATTGTTGCACCCGAAGGATTTTTGCAAGAGGTCAGAAAGATTTGTGACGAGAAAGGAATAGTGTTGATTTTTGACGAAATACAAGCTGGTCTAGGTAGAACCGGACGATTATGGGCATGTGATCATTGGAATACAGCACCAGATATTTTGTGCCTTGCGAAAGGAATTGCAGGGGGAGTTCCAATGGGAGCAACTCTCGTAAGACAGAACATCCTAGATTCGATGAGCAAGGGAGAGCATTCATCAACATTTGGCGGAAATCCAATATCTTGTGCAGCAGGAATTGCGGCACTGGATTCATTAACAGAAGACGGTTTAATTGAGAATTCAGAAAAAATGGGAGATAAGTTCAGAAAAGGATTGGAAGAACTGAAAGAAAAACACACCATGATAAGAGAAATTCGTGGCAAAGGTCTCATGATAGGAATTGAGATGATATTCGAAGTTAAAGATATCTTAATGACATTGATTAAAAAAGGAGTTCTAATGCTATACTCCGGAAGAAATATCCTAAGAATCCTTCCGCCATTAGTAATAACCGATGACGACGTAACAAAAGTTTTACATGCTCTTGATTCCACACTAACTGAAGAGGAGCAAAGAAGAAGTGTACAAAGATAAAATAGATGAGAAAATTATCGGATATCTAAAAGAAGATTCCAGAGAATCTTTTGTATACATTGGCAAAAAACTAAAACTTTCAGAATCAGCAGTAAGAAGACGAGTAAAGAATTTGGTAGATAGCGGTACCATCAAAAAATTTACTGTGGAACTTGGAGAAGAAAACATTACAAGTGCAATAGTTTTAGTTTCGGTAGATTCTGCAACGGACACATCAAAAGTGTCATTAAAACTTGCCAAATTAGAGGGAGTGAAAACAGTCTATGAAATTACAGGGCAATACGATATCACGACAATCATGAGTGCAACAAGTATTGCAGAAATTAACAATACCATAGATGCATTAAGAAAGATTGCAGGCGTGGTAGACACAAACACAGTCATCATTTTAAGAAAAATTATTTAAAACGACTTTCGTTTCATTATTTGAAATCAAAACGGACTTAGGATCCAGATGGGTCATTATCAACGAAGTTAGTACGAATATGTTTATATCTTCAATTCTAACTAACGTAATTAGTTATGAAAGATCCGAATCATTATGCAAATATTTACAACGCATATGACAAAGCTCCAAAAAAAATCAGAGTTCTAGACAGTACTTTAAGAGAAGGGGAACAGCATCCAGGTGTTTCATTTACAAATAAACAAAGAATTCAGATTGCATGGATGTTAGATTATTTCGGAGTAGACCAGATTGAAATTTCACCAGTAGTATCAAATGATCACAAAGAAGCAACAAAAACAATCATCAAGCAAGGACTTAATGCAGACATTGTTTCTCATGGACGAGCACTGAAAGAAGACATAGACATTTCGCTAGATTGCGATGCAAAATGGTGTGCCGCATATTTGGGAATTTCAGACATACATCTAAAAGACAAACTAAGGATTTCTAGAAGCGAAGCACTTGAAAGAGCAGTTGGCACAGTGGAATATGCAAAAGATCATGGCTTGAAGATCAGATTTACCGTAGAGGATGGGAGCAGAGCAGAGCCTGAATTTTTGTTAAAAGTTTGTAAAGCCATCGAAGAGGCAGGAGCAGATAGAATTAGCCTTCCAGATACGGTAGGAATTTTACGTCCAATTGGAATGTATAATTTTGTCAAAAAAGTTAGAGAAGTTGTTGACGTATCATTAGATGCACACGTTCACAACGACATAGGATTTGCAGTGGCTAACGCATTTTCAGCATGTGATGCAGGAGTTGATCAGATTCATACCACGATAGACGGAATTGGAGAAAGAACGGGCATTCCTCCTCTTGCAGAAGTTGCAGTGGCATTGACATACCTGTACAAATCACCAAATGACTTCAGACTGGACATGTTACTAGATCTTTCTAGATTAATTGAAGAATATACATCGATTAAACCATATGATTCAAAACCCATTGTAGGTGCATCAGCATACAAGCACAAAGCAGGTACACACCTTGCAGCAATTCTCAAAAACCCTGCAGCCTATGAACCAATCCCACCAAGAGCAGTAGGGAACAGAAGAAGAATAGTATTTGGAGAACTTGCAGGAAAAACAGGTGCAGCATATTTGATGTCATTGTTGGGATTGGAAAAAGACGACGAGGGTGCAAAAGCAGTTGCAGCAGGATTGAAGGGTCTCAGAATGGGAGATCTAATCGAAATACCTCTTGAAGATAGGCTTGAAAAAAAGATAATTAATGATAAATAAAGAGGAGTAATGAAGAAAAAACATGTCAAAATGTGAAGAATGTGATGCAGATATTTCCATACCAAGTGATGCACTTGAAGGAGAGATCGTAACATGTCCGGAATGTGGTGCAAGTTTTGAATTGGCAAAAGGTTCAGATGGTTTCGATCTAAAGCCGGCCCAGACGGTTGGCGAGGATTGGGGACAGTGAATCCGGACGTCACGATTCTTTACGATTCCATCCGTTGGGAAGAAAAAGCTCTGCTAGAAGCTGGTAAAAAAAACAACATCAACATACAGATGATAGATTGTAAGAAACTGGCATTAAATTTAGAAAAAAAACCCGAAGATTTCGGCGTAGTCATTCAAAGATGTGTGAGTTACTATAGAAACCTTCATTCAACTGCGGCCCTTGAAGGCCTAGGAGTCAAAGTAATCAACTGTTTAAACACAGGAGTTTTTGCGGGAAACAAGTTATTCACACATATGCTATTAAAAAAATTTGGAGTTCCAACGCCAGATGCTACGGTGGCATTTTCAAAAGATGCGGCGTTACAGGCACTAGAAGAACAGGGATATCCCAAGGTTATCAAACCCACAGTAGGCAGTTGGGGCAGATTGATTTCAAAATTAAATGATAGTGATGCAGCTGAAGGGATTATTGAAAGTAGGGAAAACATGTATCCCATATACCAGGTTCATTATCTAGAGGAGTTCGTGAAAAGACCTCCAAGGGACATCAGAGCAATCATGGTAGGAGACAAAATTGTCGCTGCAATTTATAGAATTTCCAAACATTGGAAAACAAACATGGCGTTAGGTGGAATCGCCGAGCCATGCAAAGTGACACAAGAAATGGAAGAAATGTGTATCAAGGCAAAAAATGCAGTTCAAGGAGATATCGTAGGTGTAGATTTAATGGAAAGCGATGAGAAAGGACTAGTTGTACATGAAGTAAACAATACGACTGAATACAAAAATACAGTCAGAGTTTGCGATGTAGATATTCCTTCCTTAATGCTTGACTATGCACTGAAAATAGAAAAGTAAGAATTGGACACCAATTTTACAGTAACTCCAAGATTTGCAGTGAAGATGCTAGAGAAGGCACTCAAGCTGTACACCCCATCTCTCAGTGAAAAACCAATGGCAGAATTTTTGGCTGACAAGTGTGATGATCTAGGATTTGAAGATATTCAGATTGATGAGGTAGGGAACGTTATTGCAAAAAAAGGATCAGGATCTCCAAGAATAATGCTGTGCGGACATATGGACGTAGTACCGGGAAAAGTCAAAGTAAGAAAAGAAGGAGATTCACTCTACGGGCGTGGCGCATCAGATGCAAAAGCTCCACTAATGGCAATGTTGTTTGCTGCAGCGTCAATTCAAAACAACAACGGGACAGTATTTTTTGTAGGGGCCGTGGATGAGGAAGGAAATGCCACAGGAATTAAAAATCTGGTCAAAAAAGAGATGGATATCGATTACGCAGTATTTGGAGAACCAAGTGGGATTAAACAAGTAACCATTGCATACAAAGGAAGATTGGCAATAAATCTCAAAGTCAGCGTAGAAAACAGCTCTCATGCAAGTGCACCATGGCTCTCAAAAAATGCGATTCAAGAATCAATGATTTTTGCAAAAGAGCTAAAAGAAAGATTGGAAAAAAACCAAGACGAGAGAACAAAGGGAATGCTATTGACAGTTACAGTGACTGAAATCAAAGGAGGTACAAGTCACAATGTAACCCCAAAAGAATGTGAAACCATTTTTGATATTAGAATTCCTGTAGACATGAACTGTAAATCTGTTGAACAGAAGATCGCAACAAGTGTAAAAGAGATTTCACAAGATAGAGAGGTAGAAGCGTTTTATTCCATTCTGGACGAAACAGAACCATTTGAGGCACCTCACAATTCAGCAATAGTCAGGGCATTCACACTAGGAGTTATGGATGTGGAGCATTCAAGACCAACTTTGATCAGAAAGACAGGAACAGGTGACATGAACGTGTTGGGAAATCAATGGAAGATCCCAGTTGTCACATACGGGCCAGGTGATCCTCACGAAGCCCATACAATCGACGAAAAAGTATCAATTGACGAATATCTTCGAGGAATAGAAATAATTAAGAAAATGCTACAGCATTTAAAAAGACTTCATGATAAAAAGATGCAATAATGCTGTGGTTCATAGGTTTAGGGATTTCTGGATTCAAATCGATTCCCGTTGAAGCAATGGATGTTTTAACAAATGCAGACATAGTATATCTTGAACAATTTACCAGTCCAATTGGAAAGTCAGATCTAAACAAGATCAAAGATGTAACGATGGGTGAATTCAAACTTGCAAAGCGATGGCTAGTGGAAGATGGAAAAGAAATTTTGGAAAATGCAAAGAAAAAGAAAGTGGCATTACTTGCTTATGGTGATCCATACATTGCTACAACCCACATCGAATTAAGGACAAGGGCAATAGAAGAAAAAATAAAAACACATTCTATTCATGCATCATCATCCCTTACATCAATGATTGGGGAATGCGGCTTGCATTTTTACAAGATTGGCAGAATTGCAACTATAATGAGTGAAATGTCACTTACAACTCCATATTATATAATTTACAAAAATATCATAGAAGGAAATCATACAGTACTCCTGTTGGAATATAATCAAGACAAGGGTTTCTTCTTAGATCCAAAAGACGCATTATCCGATCTTCTGGATACCGAGAAAGGACAGACAAGAAATGTTGTGGATTTGTCGTCATATGTGATAGTTGCCTCAAGAATTGGATTCAAAGACCAAAAAATTGTTGCAGGTAAGATATCAAGCCTTAAAAAAATAGACTTTGGAAAAGCACCACATACATTAATCATTCCAGGCAGACTACATTTTACAGAGACGGATGCTTTGAAGATACTGGGACAATGTCTTGATGAACCATACGACAATACAGAGAAAAATAAAAAAATTTCCGTCCAGATGATGAAAAAGTATGTACCAATGGTCAGAGAGGCACTTGAGGAGATAATTCCACTATACAAAGAACAGGAAGAATTTCAGGGGATTTTGGAAAACGCGGAATTATACGTTAAAGATGCGGAAAAATTTTTGGAAGACAGTCAAGACGAAGTGGCAATTTTGAGCATAGGATATGCAGACGGTCTTGTAGATGCATTGAGATTGGCCAAAGGTCTGGATCCAAAGATGTAACTTTCAGTAATGAATTAAAGAGAGAGTTTAAGAATTAAAAAAATATTGGAGTCAAGTGAGAAGATAATTCTTTCAGCAATGTATATCTGTCAAATTGAAAACAAAGTACCTTTCGAACTAATTAAGAAAAAAAGCATGCTCTCAACAGAGGCGATAAACTCAAAGATTGACGAGTTAGTAAAAAATCAACTCGTAAACAATGACAGAAATACACTTACCGAAAATGGAAGAAATTCATTACGCATAGTGCTGGCAGGAGGAGTTTTTGATATCATCCATCCAGGACACATCCACACATTAAATGCGGCAAAGGAGTTAGGAGATGTCTTAGTAGTAGTAGTAGCAACTGACAGTACAGCTGTAAAAATGAAGAAAAGAAAACCCATTCACACACAAGAGCAAAGACAGGAACTGGTAAATTCATTAATAATGGTAGATCTTTGCTTAATTGGCCAAGAAGATAATATTTTCAAGACAGTAAATCACGTAAAACCGCAAATCATTGCATTAGGATATGATCAAGCTCATCAAGAAAAATTCATCACGGAAGGATGTAAAAAAATAGAGCTCGATGCAAAAGTTGCAAGATTACAATCACCAATTCCAGAGAGTTCTAGCTCTAAAATTCAAAAGGAATACGGAGAATCCATTCACGGAATTTAGGAACTAATTGGGATGGTGATTAAAACTTTTGACCCATCCTTTAGTTTTCCAGACTTTCTTAAACATGATTTTGAGATTAGTTCTATTATTGAATCATCATGATGAGTGCGTTCCAGTATGATCAACTCACAGTTAATTGAATTGTTTAATTTGGCACTAAAGCATTTTACCCAGCCATAAGTCCTCTTACCGTCAGAAAAGCTTTTAATTTTCACGCCATCAAGTGTTTCAAATTGTTTAATAGATTCTTGATGAATTTTTTGATCTAACCGCACATTGAGAGTTCCTGAAAAAGGCACATATCCAATTTTTGATTGAAATTGCTTTGTGTATCCTTTCAATCCCATGTAATAAGCACCTTCACCCATTCCAGATACTAACGTGCCTTTCAATTCTATATGAGAGGGAGATGAATCAAGGCTTTTTTGTAAAATAGATGAAAGTTTTACCATTTCAGAAAATCCTTTTGACGTAATTTTGACAGAGATATTTCTCCCGTTGATTATTCTTTCAATGAAATTATTTTGTTCTAGTTCAAGAAGATGCCTTGATGCTGCCTGTTGGGATTTTTGAATATTCTTGCCCAAAAAAGAAGTAGTTATGGAAACATAGTTGTACTTAGCTCCTTTAGACAGCAGATAAGTGAGAGTTAGGAGGTGTTGTATCTTTAATTCAGCCATACGTTCTAAGATACGCCCAAATCACCGAATGTTTTCAACATTAGTCCATCAGAGTTGGATAGTTTTGCAACTCTGTGTCCAATAACACATTCAACACCGGCATTCTTGGCACCTTCCAAAAGTCTTTGAGTGATAATTCCATCCAACAGAAGATACTTGATTCCAGATTGTGTGGATAGTTTACTAACAACTTCGCTAATTGGGACCTTAAAAATTTCATTCTTATCACCGTCTAATGCAACGGCTTCCAGAGTTTCGTTAAGATCTGCAAAAACTTTTGCAGCCATTTCTGCAACAGGTTTATCAGTATCATTTTTTAGCTTGGGTGCTGGCTTTCCGTCACGAATTTCATTTGCAATAGGTCTTAGAATCTCATCTAGTCTTTGTGGAGTTAATTCTTCGACTTCCACCCCACTATCAGCTTGTAATTCATAATCTAACGTGACAACAGATTTCAATTCCTTAAGAATAAATCCTCCAGATCTATCACCGTCAAGAAATGCAACGACTGTTTCTTTAGTATTACATAATTTTTTAATTGATTCATCAATTTTTGCCCCTTCAATTGCAAGTGCATTATCGAATCCAGCTCTTAAAAGATTGATCACATCAGCTCTACCTTCAACCAAAATCACCCAAGTGGACTCAAAGACACCAGAACTGCACGTTAGCTTTGATGGTCCATATGTAGACAATTTTCCAGTATCGCCCTGATGAACATCATTTAGCATACTCTCACCTTCACTAAGGGTTTTAGTTGCCCATTTTTGCTTAATCTCTTTTGCACGTTTCACAATGTCTTCTTTCTTTGCAGCTCGTACATCATCAATAGCCAATAATGTAAATTTGCAATCAAACGGTCCAACCTTGTCAATACTTTCAATTCCAGCTGCAATTAATGCGCAAGTATCAATATCAGTACTCATCGGGATTAATGCATCACCATTGGTAGTGTTAGATGTAGGCTTAGCATTAACTTCAATACGTCCTACTTTGGAAACTCGTTGCAGTTCATTCAAATTCATCTCAGGACCCAACAGACCTTCGGTCTGGCCAAAGATGGCTCCGATTATATCTGCTCTTTCAACGAGTCCATCGACTTCATAGGAAAGCTTAACGTGATACTTGACAATTCCTGATTGAGGCATAAACTATTCATCTCCTTTATTATCATAACTGGGGTTTTTCTCTTCGATATATGAGGGTATCGCAATCTTTTACATTAAAAATATCAAAAGGCAAGACAGATCCAAAATAACATAGCAACTGCTATTGGAATCTAAAAATTAAAAATATGATATTCTTGCTTATTCAGTGCTGAATGAGTGACCACATGAACAGGATTTTGTTACGTTTGGATTATTAATTTTGAATCCAGATCCCATTAGGCTTTCAATATAGTCCACATTTGCACCTTGCAGATGATCAACACTGTAGCTGTCAACTAGGAGTTTGACTCCAGTTTCTTCCATGACTATGTCATCTTCTTCCGGTGCTTTTTCAAAGCCCATTCCATAAGACAAACCAGAACAACCGCCACCTTGAACATATACTCTAAGGTATTGAGGAGATTCTGCTTCTTCTTTCATAAATTCATGGATCTTTTCAGCTGCTTTTACAGTAACTGTGACCATCTTTTGTGTTTGCTCAGTTGCCATTATGAAGAAAAAAGGTGGTTCAAATTATAATAAGCTTTTCCCACCAGACACACTAGGAAATTAAGAGAAAATCAAAGAGGACACTGGAAATTTCTAATGATCCGCAATATGCCTGACCAAATCACTTGAAGTAAGCATTCCGACAACTTTGTCATCATCAATAACAGGTAATTTTTTGACATTTCTTGTAGACATCAGATCGGATGCAATCCACAAATCAGAACCAGAATCAATTGAGATGAGAGGAGAGGACATAATTCTTCTAACAGGAGTGTCAACAGGATAGCAATGCGCAGTTATCTTTATTGCAAAATCTCTGTCAGTGACAATTCCAATGGGCAAATTATTTTCTAAGACCACTACAGCCCCAACTCCAGTGTCTTCCATCATCTTTGCGACGTTAGTGGCAGTTACAGAAGAATCAACAGACACCACGGAATTATTCATGATTTGTTCTACCAATGTTTTTTGCTGAATGGGATCAGATGAATTCATCAACGAATTTTATGCAAACAAGTATTTCAAAGGATTAATTGAATTTCAATTTTGATAATCATGTTCATTAAAATCAGAACCTAGAGACACAGACAAGATAACGGTATTATCAGTAGTTTGAAACTTAAGTTCCTTATCAGGTAAGAAGCTGCGAAATATTTGAGAAAGAAGTTGTTCGGTAAAGACAGACCATTTCAAACCCAAATCATGTTGAATTAGAAATATGTGCATGTCACCTTCTACACGGTGATCAGAATTCATTCCAGATGCCCGCATGTAATCTTCTAGTGTCTCCACACAACGTTTCAAATCATATCCGCCTTTGATAAACAAAACAGTGTCCTTAATCATGGGAAACATCAAAGTGATTATTTCGTCAATGTCTTTTCCATTCAAAGATTCCCCCAGAGATTCCAGGATTCCTTTTGGCACAGGAATCATTCCAATTTTATTAGAAAAACGATCCCATTGAACATATTTTTCTAGGATCTGTCTCACAAGAACATTTTGAGAGATTCCCCTCTGGGTGGACTCGGTTTCTAATTCAACCACCAGTTTCTCCGGAAGTCTATACGTGATGCTTCTTGTAGATTCTTTTTTTGATGAATGAACTTGACTTTTTACCAAAGAGGAATTGTTGTTTGACAATTTGAATCCAAATTCGAATCAGAAAGTCAACTCACACGAGATGAGTTGGATTCCAACTCAATAGTCGTCACTTCCAGATTACATTTTAGAGCGATTGACTTCACCCTACTCTTGTATAAGAAATATTTTTTTCCATCCTGATTGATCGAACCAGAAATCGAAAGTAATTTTGCATCAAAGAGAGTTTGTAATCTTCTATATACAGTACTGATGGGAATTTTTTTCTCATTAGATATTTCCATGGCAGATTTGGGCTTTTCTAATGTATTATGAAGTATTAGTTTACAATATTTATCAGCAAGTATTTCTAAAATTACCTGCTTTTTTTCATCATCAATTATTTTTCTATTTTGAATTAGTTCTTGCATGTTAGGTGATGTTAGAAATTAGATATAACAAACTAGTCTGCACTGCAAGGCAATGCATACTCCTTTGATAAATCCTCTAAAAATAATTTTAAAATATGAAGCACTTTTTAATGAAAATATCACTGTCAATCACAATATTTTCAATTATACTAGTGTCATTTTCAGGAAACTTTGCCAGTGCAGAATCCATCCCAAAATGGGTAAAAAATAATGCATTATGGTATGGTCAAGGAGATATCTCAGAGGCAGAATTTCTAAACGCCATTAAATTTTTGATAGAAAATGATGTACTGGTAATAGAGTCCCCACATTCTAAATCTTTCAAACATGTGGATGCAACAGTAATAATTCCAAATGGGAACTCAGACATAGACAGCGTTGGATTTTATCTGCCATTGAATTTAGAAATTCCTGCAAGTACAAAAGTAACATGGGTAAATGATGACTCAGTTCCTCACAACATCCAAAGTCAAGATGAAGTAGGAAAAGTAATCGATCTATTCAACAGTCCTCCATTAAACACGGGAGATAGATTTGAATTTGCTTTCAAAGAAAGTGGAGTGTATAATTACTACTGTTCGTTTCATCCATGGAGAGTAGGGTCAATTACAGTAGAGTAGAATCAAAAAACATAATTTTTTTTTGATTAATAAAATAAGAAGGAAATTAGAAATAGCTATTTCTTGGACTTGTTAACAAATGCTGTCATGCGTTCTTCGCGGTCAGGATGAGTAAAGCAATTTCTCCAAGCAAGAAGTTCAATTGAAAGACCAGTATCAAGGTCTGCATTTCTTCCCTTGTTGATTGCGACTTTAGACATCTGAACACCCATTGTAGAGTTTCCAGCTATTTTTTGCGCCATTTTCAAAGCTTCTTCTTGCAATGATGCAAGAGGAACCACCTGGTTGACAAGACCGATTTCTTTTGCCTCGTCTGCTTTGACCATTTTACCTGTATAGACAAGCTCTTTTGCCTTCGCTATTCCCACAATTCTCATTAATCGTTGTGTTCCACCCCATCCTGGAGGGATACCGATTGTAACTTCTGGTTGACCTAGTCTAGCAGTATCTGCTGCTATTCTAATATCACAAGACATTGCAAGTTCACAACCTCCACCCAAAGCAAAGCCGTTTATCGCTGCAATTGTTGGTTGTTTAACCAATTCAACGGTTGCAGTAACAAGTTGACCAGTCTTTGCATAATCTACAGACTCATCTGCTGAGATCTTGGACATGTATTCTATATCTGCACCAGCAGAAAATGCCTTTTCTCCCTCACCAGTCAAAATGATAACTTTGACATCATCATTATGATTTAGCCCTTCGAATGTTTTGATTAGTTCTTTTGCAACATCAGTATTCATGGCATTAAGTTTGTCGGGTCTGTTAAACTTAACCGTACAAATGCCATCATAAGTAGATATGGTAACTAGTGACATGACAATTTCCCAAATAATGTGAAACTTAAATGTTATCTATTTTCCGCGTACTTTGCCCCATTGAGCCAATGCAGATGCTGCTGCCACCCAAGTTCTAAGATCCTGATATACTGGAACATTGTGTTCCTCAATTAATTTAATCATTTTATCAGTGTATGGACCACCATTGCCACCAGCAAGAATGGGTTTCTTGTTTTTCTTTGAGAGTTCATCCAAATGGCCCACTATGGTTTCTTCAAGGGGATCGTCTTGGAATACAAACCATGGCATAGCGATATCAACATTCTTTTCTTCCAAAAATTGCTCAATGACAAATTTGTAATCATCTGCAGTTGCACCACCACCTACATCTGCAGGATTTCCATTGTGAATAGGAACTGTTGGTGGGAAATGTTCTTTGATTTTTTTGAGAAGTTTTGGAGACATTTTTCCAATTATAAGTCCCAATCTTTCTAATTGATCAATTCCGCCAATCATTGGACCGGCACCATTACTAGTCATGGCAACACGGTTACCCTTTGCAGCAGGTTGCCAGGCCAGAGCCTTCAATACTCCAGCTAATTCTTGATAACTATCAACTGAAATAATTCCCGCTTGCTTGAACGCACCCATTATCATTGCATTTGAACCTCCAAGAGAACCTGTATGTGATGCAGCTTGCTTTGCACCTGCAGCAGTTCTCCCACTTTTCCAAATTACGATGGGTTTCTTTGCTACTTTCATTACGCGTTTGGCGGTATTGATGAATTTTCTTCCATCACCGAATCCCTCAACGTATAATCCAATTACTTTTGTTTGAGGATCATTTGCAGCATACCATATCATATCTGCCTCATCAACATCAGAACGATTACCAAAGCTAATCATCTTGGACAAACCAAATACATCAGCACTCTCCAACATGCTAATTCCCATAGTTCCGCTTTGTGAAAAGAATGCAACCTCACCTAATTTTGAACGTACCATTCTTTCTTGTCCCTGGAATGCACAATCAAGTCTATTTGCTGCATTAAACATTCCAATACAATTAGGACCAATTACACGAATCTTGTGTTTAATAGATAACTCTTTTACTTCAGCTTCCATCGCAGCCCTATCGCCACCGAGTTCTTTACCACCACCAGATACAATTACAACATTGTGAATTCCTTTCTCAGCACAAGTCCTCATAATTGGACCACATGCAGAAAGGTCAATGCAGACAACAACCAGATCAATCTTATCTTTTATTGCATCCAAAGTTGGATAGCATTTGATTCCAAGAATTGATTCTTGTTTAGGATTAATGGGATATACTTTGCCCTTGTAATCTTGTTTTCCAAGTGCATCCAAAACAGAATTTCCAATCTTACCAGGAGTTGCAGATGCACCTACCAGTGCAACAGACTTAGGAGTAAAAAATGACTCCATGGATGTAATGTTTGGTTTTGCTTTTGAGATCGAATTCTTCTTTAACTCATTATTGAGAATAATTTTTGCATCAACTACAAAATAAGATTTAGGATATACTATTACAGGATTAAAGTCAATACTGTTTACATAGTCAGCGTTATCTACACCTATTTTTCCAATGTCAACCAACATTTTTGCAACCATGTTAATATCAATGGGAGCACTACCGCGGAATCCTTTGAGAAGTTTTGAGCCTTTTAATTCATTTATCATTGATTTTGCATCAGATGTTGTGATTGGAAGCATTCTAAATGCAACGTCTTTGAAAACTTCAGTCATTACTCCGCCCAATCCAGCCATAATCATAGGACCAAATTGTGGATCATTTTGAATACCTACAATTAGTTCAACTCCTCCCTTAGGAACCATCTTTTCCAAAAGAATTCCTTTTACATCAACTCCTTTCTTTTTAGAAAGCCGACCAAACATATCAGTAAATGTTTTCTTGACATCGTCAACATTATCAATACCAACTTTGACTCCACCAACATCAGTCTTGTGTAAGATTTGTGGTGAAACCACCTTCATTACAAGAGGAAAACCAATCTTTTTTGCTTGTTTTACTGCTTCTTCAGCAGAAGTAGCAAGTGCAAATGGAGGCACCTTGACACCATATGATTTGAGTATGGATTTTGATAATTCTTCAGTAATTACTTTATGATCGGTTTGAATAGTGTCATCAAAAATTTTCTTTACAACAGACATCTTTCAATCGATAAATCAGAATTAAGTATATTAAACTTTGGTCAAAGGGCAAAAAAGGATTTGAAATTGTTGTAAAAATTATCCATATTTAATTTTACAATTGAAATATTTTCAACAATTTCTGAACGAATTTTTTTTGGATCTATATATTGAATTTTCAATAGATCCGCTTTGGCATTGTCAAGCCACAGATTTACCATATCTTCATCCACCTCTAAATGAAATTGTAATCCAACTGCACTTTTGTATCTAAATGCCTGGTTAAGATAATCTTTAGAAGATGCAAGGCGTATTGCACCTGCAGGCAAATCAAATGTCTCCCCGTGCCAATGAAATACGGTAGATGGATTTTTGAAATTAGAAAGGAAATCAGAGTCATCATCAATCATTAAATCATCATAAAATCCAATTTCTTTTTTAGGCCCACAGTACACAGTACCACCAAAAGTTTTTGCAATCAATTGAGAACCCAAGCAAATTCCAAGAACAGGAACATTCTCTTCAACACACTTTTTGATCAATTTTTGTTCTGCTTTAAGATATGGCAGATCATCGTTTGCGCTTTCAGATGCGCCTAAAATTATAACCAATGGAAAATTTTTCTCAGGTAATTGTTCATATTTTGCATTTACTGTAGTTACATCAAATCCATCACGACTTAGAAGTTTACCCAAATATCCAGAACCTTCAATACCAGAGTTTTTTATAATCAAAACATCAGACAACATTCTCTCCAAGTAAAAGTGCTTAATATGTTAGAATGTACATCACGTCATGCTAGTTTCCGAAAAAGAGATTTTTGAATTGAAAGATTTCATTTTTCAATTAAACTCCATGGAAGATAACAGCGTGGTTGTTGTAGAAGGCAAAAGAGATTCCATGGCATTAAAAAAACTTGGATACTCTGGAAAAATTTTAGTGTTTCACAAATTTGGAGGAATGGTAGATTTTACAGACTCTGTTGAAAAGTATGAAAGATTAATCATTCTTTTTGATAGAGATAGAAAAGGTAGAACACTAACTGAAAAGACAATTCGGTTGTTGCAAAGAAGAACGAAAGTTGATCTTTCCTTCAAGAGAAGATTGCAAGAAATTACAGGCGGAAAAATAATGTATGTTGAACAGTTAGTGTGTTACGAATCTTTTCTATCTTAAGACTATGGCCAAATGCCTTTTTGGTCAAAGGCTTCCAATACACGTTCAACTGCTAAAACCATGGTTGCTTTTCTCATGTCAACTTTGTGTTTCTTGGAAAGCGCATATGCATCTTTGAACCCTTGGGTGATATTTTTCTCCATTTTTTCTGCAACCTCGTCAAAGGTCCAATAGTAACCCATGTTATTTTGGACCCATTCCAAGTATGAAATACAAACGCCGCCAGAATTGGCCAGAATATCAGGAATTACCAAAATTTTCTTTTCATAGATAATAGGATCAGCCTCAGGTAATGTTGGACCGTTTGCAGCTTCTGCTATGATTTTACACTGAAGATTCTTTGCAATCTTTGCATCAATTTGGTTTTCAAGTGCTGCCGGAACTAGAACATCACATTTCGTAGTAAGTAATTCTTCAGTGGAAATTTTTGTACTTCCGGAAAATCCAATGACCGAACCAGTCTTTTCTTTATGCGCCAATATTGCACTGACCTTTGCACCTTTTGGAATTGAAATAGAGCCTTTGGAATCACTCACTCCAATTATTTTGGCACCCATCTTCTCAAGATACTCCCCTGCAAATGTAGACGCGTTGCCAAATCCTTGCAAGACGACTTTGGCACCTTTTAGTTTAATTTTCAATTCTTTTGCAGCTTCTCTAACAGTGTATGCAGCACCCAATCCAGTTGCGACATTTCTTGCAAGAGAACCACCCATAGATATTGGCTTTCCAGTAATTACACTAGGAGTGTACTTGTTACCATTAAGTTTGCTAAATGTATCCATGATTTGTGTCATCTCTCTTCCCGTGGTGTAAACATCAGGAGCTGGAATATCTTTTTCAGGTCCAATGATTTCAGAAATTTTATACGCAAATCCCCTGGTAAGTCGTTCTAATTCACCATCACTAAGTTTCTCAGTTTTTGGATTGACATAGATTGCACCCTTGCCTCCGCCAAGTGGAACATCAACAATTGCACATTTCCAGGTCATCCATGAAGAAAGTGCCATGACTTCACGTTCCATGTACTCAACCCCGCCTTCAGGATTGAAATATCGTATACCGCCTTTGTATGGACCCCTATCATTGTTGTGCTGACTTCGAAAACCGGTGAAAATTCTAATTTTACCACTATCCATTTTGACGGGGATTTTTACTCTCAAAACTTTATTTGGCATTGCCAAATATTCACGTAATTCCTTATCCTTTATTCCAATTATATCACATGCATCATTGACTTGTTTCGTTGCATTGGCAAAAGGATCATTTTTGATCAAGATGTTTTTTCAAATTACGCATATTATATTAAGTTTAATTCAAAATTTTAATTTAAAAAATCAAATGACGATCACAGGTAAACTTTCTTATGATTTAGCTTCTTGTCTAATTTTTCAATTGCCTCATCAAGTGCACCAATATGGATTTCAAGAAAATTGGATAAATGAAACATTGCACCGTATTTTTCACCTATTTTTGAAACCATGTTATTTTTCTCCAGTACTTTCAGATGATGCTGAACTGCTTTGTAATCCAGATCAAGTTTTTTTGCTAGTTGATGTGTGTTACAGGGTTGATCAAGCAAGTGAATGATTATTCGCAAACGTGAAAAGCCGCCTCTTGTACTCGTGAACAAATAAAGCAGTAGTTTTCTAGTCTGTTTATCGATCTTTCTTGATTCTGTAACATGTCGGGATCTAAGGATTTCTTTGAATTCCAAGAGTTGGTTAGACATTATACTTAAAGTAAGGTGTGTAGATTTTGCTTAAAACCTTATTTCCATATCTATTCCATATTCAGGCAAGACAATTACCCTTAAATTGACTGGGAATAGACTCGTGATATTATGATGGCATCACGCGGTTATGATATGACTCCTACAATGTATTCCCCAGATGGTAGAATTTATCAAGTTGAATACGCCATAGAGACCGTAAAAAGAGGAACGTTGGCAATTGGCATATCCAGTAAAGAAGGGGTGATCATGGCTGTCGAGGAGAAATCTAGAACATTGCAGAGTAGTAACATTACGCAAAAAATCTTTCAAGTTGATTATCACATAGGAGTTGCAGCAGCGGGGTATATCCCAGATGCACGTGTACAAGTAGATGGTGCACGATTCTTTTCACAAGGAAATAGGATGACATATGATGAATCAGTAGAGGTTGCAACAGTTGCCAAGCATTTAGCAGATCAAGCTCATCAATTCACACAGTACGGAGGAGTACGTCCAAACGGGGTTTCCATGATTATCGCAGGAATCGATCAAAAGGGAGAATCAATTTACGTTACAGATCCTAGCGGAACTTATGTACAGTTTTCAGCAATTGCAATAGGTGCAGGTTCTGATGAGGTAAATGCATTTTTGGAAAAAAATTACGATGAAACCATGAGTTTAGAAGATGCGGCATCTTTAGCTATAGCTTCAATTAACCTAAAATCAGAAGCTAAAGAAGGAGTCAAGCACATAAAGATGGCAAAGATCACATCAGAAGCAAAAGTTTTTGAAAAAGTATCAGAGTCAGATTTGCAAAATTATTCTCAAAATGCGTCAAAGTTTTCCCCATAATAGAAATTTAGATTTGAAAACTATTCAAACAAGTATACTGAGACGATAGATTATGGGTCTAGGAAGTTATTGGGGCGAAGTGATGGAAGTACTTCGAGAAATAATTCCAATTTATGACAAAGTCAATTCAATAATCTCACTAGGTAAAGACAGGGAGCACAGGATTAGAGGAATTTCACAAAGAGTGTTTCCAGGAAACAAGATTCTTGATGCAGGTTCCGGTTTTGGAAACATGTCAAAAACAGCAATGAACTTAACAGATGGAAAAATCTCAATCACGCTTTATGATCCTCTTGTCCCCATGCTAAAAAATACTGGTACATATTTTGAAAAATCACCAGACATGGCAAACGGGGTTTTTGAACACATTCCGTTTAAAGATGAAGAGTTTGATGCAGTGTTGTGCGGTTATTCTCTAAGAGATGCAATAAATCTGAGAATCGCAATTTCCGAAATTCACAGAGTGTTAAAGAAAGACGGACGATTCGTAATTGTGGATTTGGGAAAACCAGACGAAGTATTTTACAGAGCAGGCGTTTCATTTTATCTGAGATGCATTTTACCAATCCTCGCATTTGCTGCAGGAGGAAGACTAGGGTTAAAATTTGGCACGCTGTATGGTACATACAAAAGATGGCCTCAAAACAAAAAACTGGAAGGACTGATACTAGAAAAGTTCTCCAGAATTGAGTTCGAGAAAGATCTTATGGGCGGGGCAATAATGATTGCAGCATACAAATGAATAGAGTCCTGATACTAGTCAATATCACAGGCCTGATCATAGGAATTTCGTATGGATTACACGGACCTATTCTTCCAATATTTGCAAAGAACATAGTTGGCGCCACATATTCTGATTTGGGATTAATTGGCTTGACAAATTTCATCCCCTACATGTTTATTCCACTTTTTGTAGGAATTCTTCTTGATAGAATTAACAATGCGTATTTGCTCGCATTTGGTGCCACCATAAATTCTGCATCAGTATATCTCCTGTCAATTGCGCAATCAGTTCCAGAAATTATGGGATTCCGAATAATGACGGGTGTAGCTCACGCATTTTTTTGGCCTCCTTGCGAATCCATCATATCCAATGAAAGTTCTGAGAAAAACAGAGTCAAGCACATCTCATGGTTTACAATGTTTTTTGTAATTGGATTCATGATAGGTCCTTTACTTGGTTCATTACTACTCGAAGGTCTGGACATCACGTACAGGATATTATTCCAAATTGCGGCGTTTATTCTTGCTGCTGCAATAATAACGTCTCTATTATCATCAAGAAAGAAGGTAAAAAATCATCACGGACGATTTTCTTTTTCATCCATTAAAGAGATGAAAAAGTTTCCAGAAGTGATAGTATTGCTAATTTTCTGCACATCATCTTTTGGAATAATCCTTACAATTTATCCAGCATTTCTAAACGACAACGGAATGTCAGACACAGATATTTTACTATTGTATTTTATTTTTGGAGTTTCACGAGTAGGATCACTTGCATTGGCAGGAAAATTTGCAAAAAAAACAAGTCAGACTCTGATTGCAGGAACGGTTGCAGTGTCAATTGGATTAGCAATATCAATAGTTGCAGATTCGATCATCACTTTTGGCATAGCTTTGGTTCTAATGGGATTTGGATTCAGCATATTTTTTCCGTTAACCCTAGAAATAATTCTAAGTAAAACACAAAAGAGAATTTCAGGAAAGATCATTGGCGCATATGAGACAGTGTTTGGCATGGGTTGGGCAATAGGACCAACTATCGGAGGCCCAATCACACAATCATTTGGGAACGAGACACCGTATGTGGTATTTTGTGTGTTAGGGGCAGGTGTAACATTATTTGCCATCAAATTTAGAAAGAAATTAGAACCACATAGAATTTCAAATTAGGTAAGAATGTGTTTCTCAGACATAATTTTCAACCATAGAATTAGATTCTAGGCACAAAAATGTACATTACGTTTAATTTAAAATTAAAAAATATCAAAATGTGTTAGAAAATACACTGAATATTGGGGGAAGTGAATGGATGATAATAGTTTTCGTCGCATTGGTTTTGATTTTAGGAACGGGAAAACTTCCAGGAGCTGCCAAAAAATTAGGAAAAGCTGTCAACGAATACAACAAGGCAAAAAATGAGATTCAAGAACAGATGAAGGAAGTGACAGATGAAGTACCAAAAATTTCAGGTCCAGTAGATACAGAACGGGAAAAATTAGAAACGATAGCAAAATCAGCAGGGGTAAAGATCGAAAATAAAACAGATGCAGAGTTAAGAGAAGATATTGCTACAAAGATAGGTCAGAAAAGAACAGATGAAGTAGAGGAGGAAAAATAGTGAACTATTTAGCTTTTTGAATTCTATAAGTGTCAGTATCAAGTCGTTTTTTTGCAAATTTAAAATAATCAGGAACAATTTCAAAGCCGATAAATTTTCTTTTAAGAGATTTACTAACTACTGCCACTTGTCCAGATCCAAGAAATGGATCAAGAATCAGATCATTTTTTTCACTTGAATATTCTAATAATTTTTTTATTATTTCAGAGGGAAGCTTGGTAGGTGTTTTTTCATCTCCTGTCCAATATTCTCTTTTGATATCCCACACGTCTTCCTTATCTCGATAATGAAGACTTCTGCCATCCTCTGTTTTATCTTCTTTTTTGAATCTAGAAAATGGGAAAAATTTTCTTTTTTTATCATCTTTACAGACATAAAGACAATGATAATGCGAAGTAACAAATTTTTTTTTTGTAACAACACCAAATTGATATTTCCAAATAATATGATTAATTGTAATAAAGCCAACATCATCCAATGCTTGTAAAACATATTTCAAATTATTCCACCCGGAAAAAACATACATGCTACCAGAATCTTTTAAAATTCTAAAAACTTCACTCATCCATTCAAATGTAAAATCATAATAATCCTCAGGCTTAATTTCATTATATCCAGACAATACTCTTGACGAAATTCTATTATAATTCGCTTTTTTTGATTTAAAATTTATTGCAAATGGAGGATCAGTGATGACAAGATCAATTTTATTTTTTTGGATTGAACACATTCCTTCAACACAGTTTTCATTGTAAATTTTATTTAGCCCAATTTTTTTCATTTTTAAATTTACGACAAACCCTGGCTTAATAATGTCATTGGTTAAGAAGAATAACTAATAATAAATCATCAGGTCATAATTATAAAATGATCATGAAATTCTCATGTCCCAAGTGTAAATCAAAGATAGAAATTCAAAAAACATTCAACAAAAAAATGCATGTGTCTTGTGAAAAATGCGGTATTGAAGATCTGTTAGAATTTTCAAAAAATATTGATGAGATATTTCTAGAATTTCTTTCACGATTTGATCAAGGCCTAGTTACAGAAACAGGACTATCAGAAGAGATGAAAGCAGAGGGCATCATCAGGAGTGAAAAGGAAATCAAAGAAATGATCGGTCATAACAGACCGGACAAAATTACCGAAGAAGTTCTATTTTCAAAAAAAGATTATATTTCACAATACTCTGTTTTGACAAATCCCGAGCCTAAAATGGGCTGTAAAGTTGAGGATTTGGGATTAAATGAGTCAATTTCAGAGCATCTAAGAGAATCAAAAATAGAACAATTTTACAAATTTCAAGAAGAGTCAATTCGTGAAATTATATTTGGAGAAAACGTCATAATTGAAGCACCTACAGCATCTGGAAAAACAGAGGCATTTTTAATTCCAGTAATTCAGAGAATCAAAAAAGAATCAGATGATGGAAACGTATTTGCGATTTTTGTATATCCAACAAAAGCTCTGGCACGAGATCAACATCTAAAAATTCAAAAATTTACGGAGATGGTTGGAATTAAGGCTTCGGTGTTTGATGGAGATACAAAGGTGGAGGAAAGAAGGAAGATTATCGAAAATCCTCCGCAAATCCTAATTACAAATTTTGACGTTTTACATTATCACATGTGGCATCAGACAAAATTTTCCGGCATCATATCAGCTACCAAGATTTTGATCGTAGATGAAGCTCACGTATATTCAGGAATTTTTGGAACAAATGTACATTACATCATTAAAAGATTAAAGAGAACTTGCAATAGTAAATTACAATTTATCGCTGCATCAGCTACGCTAGAAAATGGCAAAGATTTTTGCCAGCAGTTATTTGGAGAAAAAATGCAAATGATCCACGGCTCAGGAAGAAAAGGTCAGACAGATTTTGTAATGTTATTTCCATCACTAAGGACTCAAAGAAAACTGATGGTGGAACTAACGAAAAAAATGACAGAAAAAAATCACAAGACAATGGTGTTTAGTAATTCGCATCTAAATTCAGAACTGCTTGCAATTCAAGCGAAAAGACAAAAAGTTAACATCAAAGTTCACAGAGCAGGACTGATGGCAAACTACAGAGCATCAATAGAAAAACAGTTCAAAAATGACGATTTATCAGCAATTTCATGTACTCCTACGCTGGAATTAGGCATAGATGTAGGTAATGTTGACTGTGTGATATCATCAACGATTCCAGTGAACAGACTAATTCAAAGAATAGGAAGAGCTGCTAGAAAAGGTCAAAGAGGATATGCATTTTTGACATTAGGAAATGATCCAATATCACAATACTACAAGAATCATCCTGAGGACTATTTTGAGGATATAGAAAAGACATACATCGACCCAAAGAATCCGTTTGTGGAAGAATTTCAGGTGCTGGCTATGGCATGTGATAGGCCAATATCAAAACACGAGCTAAAAGAACATCAAACGGTAATTGAACGTCACATACTCAAAGAAAACCTCACAGTATTCAACAATAGAACCATTCCAAATTTTGACAAAATTAATTCCATGCTAAATGATTACAGTATCAGAGGCATTGGCAAATCAATTGACATATTCCTAGGAGATAAAAAAGTAGGAGACAGAGTACTCCCAATCGCATTAGAAGAATTGCACAAAGATGCAATCTATTTTTTGGCAGGAACTAGATACAAGGTGAAAAAATTTGATTATCCAGAAAAAAATCACGCAAATCTGGAAAGAATTCCAAGAGACTATCCATATTATACAAAATCCCTAACAGAGGAATGGCCAACCATCGAAACTATTTTTGAAAAAAGAAGGGCGAACGGAATTGAAGTAGCATTTTGCAAGCTTCACATTGAAAAAAAAGTTTACGGCTATGTCAATATTGAACTGGGTCAAGAAATCACCCAAGGGCGAAAAGTTCTGCTTGACACTCCGCTAGAATATGATTTCGTAACCAAGGGGATTGTATTTCATGCACCTAGACCTCTCAACGTAATTGATGAATCTGAAGATAAAGAATATGCAGAAGCCAGCGGATATCATGCAACCGAACATGTCGTAATTGAGGGAAGCAATATGATCACAGGAGGGGCATCACAAGACCTAGGAGGCGTTTCACTAGGCACCTCAGGCTTGATTTTCATCTATGACGGGGCAATTGGAGGAAGTGGTGCAAGTAAAGCACTCTATGACAGATTTGAAAAAGCCTTGGAAAGAAGCATGCACATCGTAAAAGAATGCCCTTGCAAAAATGAGGCAGGTTGTCCAAGATGCACTTTTTCATACAGATGCGGAAACAATAACGAGTATCTTCACAAATATTCAGCATTAGAGATTTTGAAAAGGATCAATGAGGGCGAAAAGACAGAGATAGTATATCCTACAGAAGGAGACAGACCCCTGGTATGATAACAATCAAAATGGGATAAATATAACAGTAAACTAACATCAGCATGGAAAAAGTGGCTCTTGTGACTGGCAGTTCTTCAGGAATTGGATTAGAAACAGCATTAGCACTTGCTAGAGATGGATTCCATACGTTTGCAAGCATGAGAGATACTAAAAAATCAGTGGAACTAGAACATGCTGCAAAAAAAGAAAATCTGCCAATAGACATAATAGAATTAGATGTGAATGATGAAGCCTCAATAGTTTCGGCAATCAAAAAAATAACTTCAGGCAAAGGAAGGATAGACGTTTTGGTAAACAACGCAGGGTACGGTCAATTTGGATGTACTGAAGATGTGTCAGTGCATGATTTTAGAAAACAGTTTGAAACCAATTTCTTTAGCATTGTGAAAATTATTCAAGAGATATCTCCAATAATGAGAAAGCAGAGTTCAGGAATTATCGTAAACATTAGCTCAGTAGTTGGTAGAATGGGACTGCCAGGATCTTCAGCTTATATCAGTACAAAATTCGCATTGGAAGGACTAAGTGAATGCTTGAGATATGAGCTAGGTCAATTCGGGATCAAAACTACACTCATCGAACCGGGAGTAATCAAGACAAACTTTTTCAATTCCATGCGAGTTCCAGAATCAAAAACGGATTCCAAATACAAGACCATGACAGACAATATTCTTGCAGGTCTCAAAATGATGGTAGAGATGGGAACTGCGCCATCACAGGTTGCAAACACAATATTAAAGGCCATTCATGACGATGAGATCCTCCCAAGATATGTTGTCGGAACAGATGCTGCCATGTTCATGGAGGCAAAAAAAATGAAAACGGACCTGGAATTTGAGAAATACATGAGTAAAGAGCTATTTCCTTGAAAGATGCATCATTTCTACGTTAAATTGATATACAGATAGGGCAGAGTTTTCATCAAAGTCCGCAAACTTATGGTGAAAAAAATGAAATGGAAAACTCTACAACACAATGGCATCTTATTTCCTCCAGCGTATGAAAAGCAAGGAATTACGATAAAGATCAACGGAGACGACATCAACCCAGATCTGAATCAGGAAGAGATGATATACCAATGGGCAAAAAAGAAAGATACCCCTTATGTACAGGATAAGGTATTTCAGAAAAACTTCGTTACAGATTTTGCCAAAACTTTAGATTCAAAATTTAAAAAGATTTCGTATGAAGACATTGATTTTTCGAATGCCTACAGAATAGTGGATAAGGAAAAAGATCTCAAAGAAATGATGACTAAGGAAGAAAAGAAAGTACTTGCTGCAAAAAGAAAAGAATTAAGAGAAAAATTGAAAACAAAGTTTGGAATTGCCATCATGGATGGAAAAGACGTAGACGTAGGAAACTACATGGCAGAGCCTCCAGGAATATTCATCGGCAGAGGAGAGCATCCACTCAGGGGCAAATGGAAGCCAAGGGTGAATTCAAAAGATGTCACGCTAAATCTAGGAAAAGAGGCAAAAGTGCCTGAAGGTGAATGGGATAAAATCATTCATGACAAAGATTCGATGTGGCTAGCAAGTTGGATGGATTTTCTAACTCAAAAAAGAAAATATGTCTGGCTTGCAGATACTGCAGGATTAAAGCAGGATAGAGATAAAGAAAAGTACGAAAAAGCAGTAAAGCTTGCAAACGAAATTGAGAAGATAAAAGATAGAATTGTCAAGGACATGAAAAATGAAAAGAAAAGAAAGATTGCTACCGCATGTTATTTGATTTATCGAACTGCCATGAGAGTTGGAGATGAAAAAGATCCAGATGAAGCAGATACAGTTGGCGCTACCACTCTGAGAAAAGAACACATCAAGATTACTTCAAATGCAATTGAATTTGATTTTCTAGGAAAGGACAGCGTAAGATGGCAAGAAACAGTTAAAGCTGAAGGTCATGATAAACAATTTCATGAAAACCTAAAGAAGATGGTGGAAAGGAAAAAACCAAAGGATGAGATATTTGACGGGATTACGTCAAGACATGTCAATGTGTATTATTCAGACATTGTAAAGGGATTAACTGCAAAGGTGTTTAGAACATATCTTGCAACAACTGTGGTAAAAAACTATCTTGTAGAGCACGACAATATGAAAGGAAAAACATCTACAGAGAAACTATATCATGCAAAATTGGCAAACCTTGAGGCTGCCATGATGTGCAATCACAAGAGAACAATCCCCAAAACATTTGAACAGTCATTGCAAAAGAAACGTGATACTCTCAAAAAGGTGGAAAAAGAACAAGTCTGGAAAAAAACCCAAGAGACTCTCAAAAAGGTGGAATCTACAGATCCTAAAACAGATATTCAAAAGAAAAGCAAGGTAAAAAGAGTCAAGACATTAAATGAACAAATTAAAAAGCAAAAAAGAAAACACAAAGAGAGACTTGAAAAATTAGAACTACAAATCAAACTTTCTGAAAAAACCAGAGATTACAACATTGGGACATCTTTGAGAAACTACATTGATCCCAGAGTATTCAAAGCATGGACTGATGAGGTTGGTGCAGAATGGGAAAAACTATACACAGCAGCATTGCAAAAAAAGTTCCTGTGGGTTAAAAGTGAAAATGTCGACTGGAAGAATCTGAAAAATTAGGAACTTCTAAAGTTAGGGCCCCAGGATTGTCGTTGTTCGGATTCCCAATCAATAGATGAACTATTATGTGCTTTTGGTACTTCAGATAAGGCATCAAATATTGGATCATATGGATCGTAGCCTAAACATTCAAAATGAAATTCATTAGTCAAAGCAAATCCCTTGTAAAAGCTCTCTTCTAAATCATGTTCGGTCTTTATAACATAATCAACAGTACGGCATTGTGTGTAATCAAATCCACGAACCACATCTTTACCGTACACCAAAATTAGATTTACATCAAACAACTTTTCCAGAGAATTGACTCCGGTACTTTTCGATACATTGTCCATAGATCGATCTACTGCATCATATAGTAAAGGAGTAGAACCTGGGACGCCAACAAGCTGAAATGTGGGACTTGCTTTTGTAATCAGATTACCTTGGTGAAATTCAGGAAAATCCACTACCTCCATTCCTGTGTCAAAATTAAAAGTAGCAATCACATGTGGACCAGTTCCCATATCATAGGAATGAGTCACATCATCTATCAAAGAATATGAGTCATCATGGAGTTTTTCAAAGCCAGGATTGACTGGAGATAAGCCTGAACAGTCAACGTCAAGAATTTCTGCTGTTGCAAATCCTCTTTTACCAGTATAACCTTCCTCACCATCCCTCAGAGTGACAATATTATATCCACTTACAATACAATCCTTAAAATCAAGGCCACGTAGTATTTCTTCAGAATTAACAAATTCTACAGAAACATCAAAGTCTTCATTAAAACCAGATGCCATTCCAGACAGCTTTTGTGATTTGTTAATTGCATCATCTATCAAGGGATGAGGCAATACTGCAGTGATTATTTGAAAGCTAGAACCCCCGTTATCAGCCTCACTAAATCCAGAAGTTAATGTAAAAATCACAGACTCTATTTTTTCAGAACCACTGTCAAATTCAAATGTTAGAAATGTACGAGCATCTTCAGCAAGCGTGAATGGTAATGAACCATAATCAGTGAAACTCCTTGGTTGGATTGAGTCATGAGTTTTAGCATTTTGATCTAAGTTAACATGCACCCCACCACATCTAAAGTCAATGGAATTAACGATTGCAAATCCAGTGTTGGATGCCAAATATGATTCATAGTCATCACTTAGAGTAGCAATCATATGATCAGAAATTTCGCAGTTTTTGTAGCTAAACGATTTCAGGATACTGTCATTTTGGACTACATCTACATCAACATCAAAAAACCTATAGTCAAATTCAAAACTGGAACCCCCAGTCAAAGTAGACATCCGATATTGATATGCCTCATCCAATGCCTGATGTAGATGAGGGGTGTTCCCAATTACACCTTCAACTTCAAAGCTAGATCCAATATTAGACACCAAATCAGAAGTGGTCGAAAAAACAGGGAAATTCACAGTTTCCATACCATCCCTAAAATGAAAAGTTATTTCGTTGTGAATACCTGCAACAAAATCATATTCTTCTGCACTAGCTTGATTCAGCATGACATTAGATGACATCAGAATGATTGAAAATGCTATAATGAATGCTAAGACAGAAACGTATTGAAAACGTGTTTTCATGAATTTTTAACCAGTTGAAGAGAGATAAGATAGGGGTTTGCTTTGCAACACACTGCATCTAAAAATCAATTTTTTGGGTTCGTTTCTTTTTAAAAACGCAAAATACACCGTAGAATCATTTAATTTCCCAAATTTTCTGAGATATAGTATGCCGGGGTAGCTCAGCCTGGTTAGAGTGCCAGTTCAATTGGTAAACTCTAACGGTTCTCCAACTAAGGCAATACTCATAATCTGGAGGTCGCGAGTTCGAAACTCGCCCCCGGCACACATCAATACCCATAAACCATCATTTTTGAGGGCTTTCTGAGGTATGTCCAATTCAACCATAATCAAGCACAATGTCAAATTTGACACAATAGAAGAACAATAAAATATCAAAATACCAGATCCATCAACATGGTATCAGTTTTCATCATCCCTCTTCTGATTGTCATAGTATCAGGATTGACAGGATATATCGTCTATAGACTTGTGATTTACGACTTGTATTGCAAAAGATCTGTTAATAGATCCCTTCAAAAATACAATATCAAAAAAACCCCTTCGGAAATCATCAAAGAGTATTATGCCAGTAAAGGAGAACAAATTTCACAACAAGAAATTAAAAATCTTGAAAAAAATTACAGGCAAAATGAACCTGATCAATTTCTCGCAATGTATGATGCAATTAGAGACAACAAGAAATACCGAGACTAGTATTTTTTACGTTCTAAGGGTTTGTAGGAATCGAAATGAACGTTCTAAGGGTTTGTAGGAATCGAAATGAACGGAGTCCCACCTTCACCTACAACCAATGGAAGTTTTCCATCCCACGCCTGTGTCTTCAGCCATTCCAGATAATTTGGATTTTCAGCAAGTGCTCGATTGATGATTGCTATGGCTTCAGCCTCACCAGTTGCTTCTGCAATATTTGCATTTGCAAGACCGATTGCGTTGGCTTCTCTTTGTTTTGCCTCAACTTCGATTCTTTTCAAGTCATTTTCTGCCCTGAGAGCGTTTTGTTCGGCCTCTACTTTGGATTCAATCGCTCTAGCAAATAAATCAGAAAATTCAAAATCTGTAATTGAGATCACTTCTGTAACCACATCAAACTGGTTTAATCTCTCCCTGATTGAAAATTCAATGTCATCTTTGACTAGGGGTCTCTTCGTGATTAGCTCTTCAGCATTGTAATTTGCAGTAACTTGTTTTACCGTCTCCTCAATTGCCGGCTGAATTACTGTATTTTCGTAATCAAGTCCCAGATTCTTGTATAGTTTGTGTATCTGCTCCTTGTCAGGGTGATAATTGACAGTCACGGTTGTCTCCACAGTCTGCAAATCCCTTGATGCACTTCTGGCCTCACTTGAATATTTCAGTGTACGAACCTCAATGTTGACTACGTCATCCTGAAATGGAGTAACAAAATGCAATCCTTCGTCAAGCGGAGGGCTCGTAAGATCTACGGCATCCCAGTGTAACAATACACCTCTATGACCAGATTCTACTATCTTTACTGAAGCCGTTGCCACGACTCCGATTATGATTAAAACGACAATTGCCGCTAGAACTACCTTTGCGGCATTAAAATTTACATTAACTTTAGGTGATTGGTACTTTGACAATAAGTTAGACATTCACTCTCTATTATTATACCAATCTAATCAAAAAAGATACAAGAATATCATCTCAACCCTTAACAAATTTAAGACATCATTACGTACCATTGACCAATGGCAGATCCAAATTTTTCCTGGGTATATCTAATAATTTTCTTGGCAATTCCATTAGCAAGAATAATTCCCAGAATATTAGCTAAGAAAGGAATCGGTGTTAACACATCTAGAACGATTCAAGAAAAACAGTTTGAAACAGATTATGATGAATATTCTCAAAAGCCTCAAATGGAATCAACTAAACCTCAAATGGAATCAACTAAACCTCAAACAAAAAACAATCTTGTGTTGGGTGCGTTAAACAGAGGTTCAAAAACATTTGAAGATATTCAAAAAAATACAGGATTAACAAACTCAGAATTAGATGCAATACTAGAAGATCTAGAAAATAATGGGATGATGAAAGTGGTTCATAAACAGGGAATGCTAGGTCCCAAAACTGAGATACTCCCTACGGATAAGGGATTCAAGGAATATTATTCCTAGACTAACCAATAATCATCCAAGTTAAATAAAAAATTGGAATCACATACCTAATTCAATCTAGCAGCACATTCCTTGATTTTTTTATTTACTGAATTTTTGATTTTCATCAGAAATTACAAAAGTGGAATTCAATTCAGCAAAATTCTCAAAACATATTCAACAATAAAATAGATAAAAGAGTTTTATTAGAAAATAGTTTTCATAGAAACAATGGGTTTATTCTTACGTAAAAAAGAAATCATGATAGACAAAGTTTGTCCAAAATGCAACATGGAATTTTCAGATTCACAAAGAACAATACGTCATATTGAAAAAGCCCATCAGACCAAAAAGAAATTTGAATGCAATTCATGTGGATGACAACTAGTCGCATTTGGGAATTATATTATACATCTAAAAAATGAAAAAGAACGCCATGGGGACTAAAGACAAATTAAATAAAATTTCAGGAATCACAGCACTTGGCATATTTACAATACTGACATCAGGATTCATCACTGAAAATGATGCATTATTAGGATTTCCAAATGCTATGACATTGTATTTTCTAATGCCTGCAGCATTGATCTGGTTTGGTACAAGAAAAAATGGATGTGGAAGTTGCAACCAAAGTTGCGATGTTTCAGAAAAACATAGTAAAGAAAGAAAAGAATAGAATCAGACTTTATCTTTAAAATTAATAAAATCTCATTTGTTTCTTCAATGACAACTCACACAACAGAGTTCTAAACAGCATCCATCACATCAGATAAGAACAAGTTTATCAGTCTAAAAAGCAATTTTCAAATGATCTGAAAAATGGATTGAATCTAGAAAAAATGAAGGTAATTCTATTTTTTACAAATCACTAAATCAACTTCATAGTTTAAAGTAGCACGTGAGTTTAGGTTCAAATTCCAAGGAATATTTGACGGAGTTTGTGTTTTTGGTAATATTTTGAATCCTAAATTATTCAGATTCGTACGTAATGTTGTTTCGTCAAGAGGTTTTTTTACGGAGTTTGCCCCTCTGTCAAAATCATAGGGATCAGTGATTACAAAATATCCAGATGAAACTTGTTTTGAGACATGATTTAACAAGTCAATAGGTTCCACTAATTCTAAAATATTCAAAGCAAGTACAAGATCAAATTGTAACTTTCCAAACACAGGAGACAAAATATCAGACACAAAATAATCAAGATTGTTTTTGTACAGTTGTTTTGCATGTCTTAATGCAGCAAAAGATCTGTCAATTCCAAATACCACATCATGTGATTCAGCCAAAAATGAAGTCACAGTTCCAATAGAGCAACCATACTCAACTACCAGTCGGGATTGTTCTATAACATCAAAATTGTTTTTTATAACAGAATAGAATTTCGAGCTTTTACTATTTTCATAAATTACAGACCAGCGCTCCTCAAGCACAGTTCTATCATCGTAAACGTAATCAATTTTGGATAGAGAAGATTTTAAAAATTTCTTCAGTTTAGTAGTTTTAGCCAGTCTAAACAGTTTACCTCCCAAAGTTTTACGAGAGGAAAGATATTGGGAAAAATCATCCCATAAAATAGGAATTTTTTCAATAATTGGAAATTCCAGACTGCATTTTTTACATTCCAAAATTCCCTCTTCAATCTCTTTGCCAATCTTGTATACGTTTGGTTCCAACTTAGAACCACATCCAACACATCTCAAAAATTGAAGACTAGATTCCAGCATTTTCTTAATATGGATCAGTTGTTTTTGAGCTAATAATTTCTTTCATGGAAAAACCAAGATAATCTTAAATTGTGCATTTTCAAATTTCATACAAATTGGGAGAATTTCAAGAGTTTGCAGATGCATTATTCGGTCAACTATCAGTTGAGATTGACGAAGAGAGAGAAATCATAGAGCTGGCAGTCAAGGCAAAAGACGACATTGCAGATAAAGTAAAATTCAAAGAATTGGAAGAGATAGCAGAACAAACGATTCCAGAATTTAAAAGTAAGATAGAGGAATATATGGGAATCAAGGTTCCAGAGAACATACAGATTGAATATCCAGAATTGGAAGAGCTTAAGAGAATAAAAGGAAATAAAGTATTTGCAGATAAAGAATCAAAAGAATTCGTTACAGAATTGTTTAATGCAGTAGCAAAAGAAAATCTGAAAAAGATTGCAGAGTTAATGCAACAGGACACTGCGAAATACTTGGTATACTCTACATACGCCATTCAGTATATCTCGAAAATCACAACAACATATGGAGATTATCTTGATTCAGTTATTTACTTGAATAAGTTCATCTTGTCCAGATATCCACAGATTGTTCTTCACAAGCAGGGTGAACCATACGAGTCAACATTTGAAAAAGTGAATTCAGGATATCATGGAGCAGTAAAGATGACAGTGCTAGAAGAGCTTATTCATTCTGCTCAAAAAAATTTGCAGAAAATTAACAAAAACGCGGCAATGGAGGTAAACAGAATCAATGAAGAATTGGCAAAGATAATTCTATCATTGGATACTGAGACGGTCAACAAATTAGCAGAATACTGTCAATTGCAAGCGGTTCCAGATGACTTTCCATATGCGAAAAAAGCCAACTTGTTTTTCTTTTTGAATCCAGATCATTTCCTAATTGAGCAAATTGGACCAGACATCATGACATTTACACATGTGGAAATAGATCCAAAGATAGGTGAATCCATTCCGGAACTTGTACATATTTACAAGAAATGGCTGGTTCCAATTCAACAACACCACGCTGCATTTACAGCAATGGAAGGTATGGCAGAATTTGCTGTAGAAAACATCCTAAAAGATGATCAGGATTTTCAAAACTACCTTACGACGTTCATGGGAACTGATTTTTCATCATATCAAATAAGAAAGAGTATGGGCAAGGACTTCACCAAAGCAGTATACGAAAGATTGGGTAAAAATACCTTCAAAAAAATGATTGAAGTGCCTCCAAATACCAGGGAACTCAAGGATCCTCAACTGTATATAAATAAGATGAGCCCAAATAATTGAAAAATAAATTTGATCCATTAGTTGCAGAATGGATTGCATTTGTAAAAAGTCCAAACTATAACTTGGTTGAAAAGTGTCTAAAATTTTCACAAATTGTAGAATATCAGGATCTGAATGTGGATGAGTATATCAAAAAGATAAGTCAAATTGGAAAATCTCTCAAAGAATCTGTAAGCGATGTTAAAAATCCAACATATTTGATCTCAATGCTAAACGAGCACCTCTTTGAAAATCTAGGTTTTAGCGGAGACGATGACGATTACTACAATCCTAAAAATAATTTCCTAAATGAAGTGATTGATAAGAAGATAGGACTTCCAATAACCATTTCAATTCTATATGTAGAGATTGCCAAGTTTATCGGGTTAGATCTTAAGATTGTTGGATTTCCAAGTCACATTTTAGTAAAGTATAATGAAGAAATGATTTTGGATCCGTTCTATGACGGACGCTTACTAGATGTAGATGATCTGCAAGATATTCTGGATATCAATTTCGGAGGCAATCTAGAATTCAAGCCTGAATTTCTTGACGAAGTAAACCAAGAACAAATCCTTATCAGACTTACTCGTAACTTAAAAAATTCTTACTTGCAATCATTTGCTTATGAAAAAGCGTTACGATGTATCAATATGGTTTTGGCAATGTATCCAGAATCACCAGAAGATGTAAGAGATAAAGGGATTTTAGAAGAAAGATTACTAAATTTTGAGACATCTTTAGAGTATTTGAATAAATATTTAGAAATAAATCCAAACGCGGATGACGTAGACTTTATTTTAGAATTGATTAGAAGGATAAAGACAAAAAATTAATCAATAATAGAATCCACATCAGTTCCTTTTTTGATCATTGATATTTCGTGACGAGCAATCTTATTCCTTAACGCTCGTTTCAAAATATCAACTTCACTTCTGAGTAACGCAATTTCGTCTTCAAGTTTTGCAACTCGCTCATAGATGGTTTCAGCTTCTGAACTCATGATTATCTTTCAATAAAAAATTGTCTTAAAAAGTTATTGGTGAATGTTTTGATGGACAGGCTAAGACTTTTGAACTACAATTCAAATTCTTGACGACATTTCTCACATTTTGCCCTCTCTTGTCCAGGTGAACCGAGAAGAAAGATTTTTCCAATTGTTTGGCAAAGAGGACACATCCCAGTTGTAGCATTTTTTGGACCTGTGCGAATAATTTTTTGAGTTTTTCTTCGTCCCATGAAAAAACTTTCAAAATCGGCCTATTAAGTTTTAATGGCGCGGGGAGAGGGATTCGAACCCACGAGTTCTTGCGAACATGAAATTAGCAATCTCACGCCCTACCAGGCTAGGCGACCCCCGCATAGATTACCTAAGAATTATCTGTAAATAAATTCACTTGTCACCAGACTAACGGCATTATTCATAATTTTCCAAATTGAACATGTTTTTTCATTTTACGGATTTGAGATAGTAATCAAATGCAACAATTTGAACTGACAATCAATTCCAAATTTTCAAATCCGAACAATTAAGACCTCAATCAGATGTGTTTGTAAATAAATAATCAAATTTGACATTATTTTACTTTGATGTGAATTTGGGCAGGGTAGGGTAGAATTAAATAATAAATACCTAAAATTTTTGATATTGAGTAAAAAAGCTGCGGTCATGAAAGGAGATGGCATAGGACCAGAAGTCGTAGATTCGATGCTCAAGGTTTTGAAAGAATGTAGTTTTCAATCAGAAATTATACTATGTGAGGCAGGATCAGAACAATGGGAAAAGAACGGAAGAAAAGATAAATCATACATTCCAGATGAGACAATAAGAATTTTAGAAGAATCAGATGCATGTTTTAAGGGCCCAACCACAACAATTCCAATCCCAGGAGCACCAAAAAGTGTAGCAGTGACATTAAGACAAAAATTTGAGTTATATTCCAACATCAGACCAACTAAAACCTATGACAGATTAACACCCAATAGAAAACTTGATTGTGTTTGCTTTAGGGAAGCCACAGAGGGACTGTACACGGGTATTGAAACAAAAATCACAGATGATGCAGCTATTGCGATTAGAAAAATTACAAGACAGGGATGTAACAGATTTCTAAATTCCGCAATGAAATGGGCTAACCAGAACAACATGAAAAAAATGGTCGCAATCACCAAAAGAAATATCCTAAAACAAACAGACGGTATTTTTTGGGATTCAGCTCAAAAAGCAGTAAAGGGAACAGATGTGGAACTATCAGAAATATACATCGATAACATGGCACAGCAAATGGTTGTAGCGCCAGAACAGTTCAATGGAGCTATTCTTGTGAGTACAAACTTGTTTATGGATATTATTTCAGAGTTAGCTTCAGGACTGGTAGGATCTATTGGATTAATATATTCGGCAAACATGGGAGATAACTTTGCAATGTTTGAAGCAGCACATGGAAGTGCTCCACAGTTTGCAGGACAAAATAAAGTAAATCCCACTGCAACAGTACTATCAGGGGCTTGGATGGCACAATACTTGGGTGAAAAAGCAATTGGAGACGCAATATTTGATGCCACCTACGAAGTAATCAACGAAGGGAAAACAGTAACATGGGATATTGGCGGAAACGCATCAACCACACAGATGACGGATGCCATACTTGCATTGGCAAAAACTAAACTAAGCAAATAATCAGTTTGTAGACTCCACGAGAATTAATTCTTCAAAAAAGAGCTTCTGTTTAGCAATTATTTGAGTTTTCAGACCCAATTCCTGAGCATAGTCAATCAGTTTTTGATAGTTTGACAATGAGGAGGTTACGAAAATAAATTTTGCATTTTTTGCCATGTTTTTAATTACAGAATCAAATATTTTCTTAGGAACTTCAAAGCCCTCAACTCCACCATCAGTTGCAATATCTAAGATTCCATCAGTTGCAAGATAGGGTAAATTACACACGATAAAATCAAATTTTTTTTTAAACGCATCAGAACCACTGCAACAAACCAAATTATCGGTTTTGTAGGTTTGATGCGCCAAGACATCAAAATTAATGTCAGTTCCAACTACAAATGAAAAATTTTCAGAAAGCAGTTTTGTTAAGTATCCTGAACCGCTTCCAACATCTAAAGCAAAATTGCCGTGTTCATTTTTGATATTATCCACTATGAAAAAAGTATCCTCAGAAGGAGGATATTCATCATTTTTCAAGTATTTGCTTTGCAAGATTAATTATTTCATCTCCTGAAAGATCATCAACTCGTTTACTTACCACAGTTTCTTTGTTGAATTGTTTTAGAATGTTTCTAACGGTTTTTCTCCTATATGAAAAAATTTTGTTAATTATTTGGATTAATTCTTTTGTCAGAATATTTTTTTTGATTATTTTTAAAACTACAGAGTCAACTTTTGGAGGAGGAGAAAAATTATTCTTTCCCACGTCAAACAAGGATGTAATTTCAAACGCATGATTTGCAATAATGCTAACCGCTTTTCTTTTCTTTAATGACTTCACAAGTAATTTATCGGCAAATTCCTTTTGAACCATAACCACACCATGAGAAAAAGAAGACATTGCAAGCCATTCAATTGCGTCCTTACTCTTAGAATAGGGCAGATTAGATACAAAAATAGAAAAAGTATCTGTTTGCTTAAACCCGTCACCCCATCTTAAAACCAGATTATCCAAATTGGAAAAGGCAGACTTTGCTTTATTTACAAGCTTTTCATCTACATCTACAGAAATTACCTTATGAGCGTGAGTGCATAATAAAGGAGTTAAAATCCCCAATCCAGTCCCGATCTCAAACACGGTGTCTTTTTTTGTGATTTTTGCCTCAAAAGCAATTGATTGAGCTATGGAATTGGAGTTAAGAAAATGTTGTCCAAGCCGTTTTCGTTTAATCATCTCTTAACAAAGAGATTCATTCTACTTTCGCCAGTAACTTCATCCATGATTCGCTCCGAAATATGTCTAATTGGTTCTTTGAGTCCAACCCGTTCTTGCAAATCCAGATAACTTTCAAACTTTTTCTTCTCTCTTTCTTCAATCATATTTTTCATATAGATCTTTCCAATTCCAGGAATCAGCTCAAGTGCATGAATTCTTGGAGTCAAAGGTTGTGCATTATTTAGATATTCGACAAATTTGGATTCATTATCAGTCACTATATTTTCCACTACTGTTTCTAGTTCACTCTGAGCAGATGATGAAATTTTAGCATACTCCATCTTTCCTAAAACGGATAAAACTTTGGTTCGTCCTTCTTTTCCAATGTAAATTTTTTCACCAATTTCAAATGTTGAGTTCGGAATTCCAAGCACCTCCAAAATAGTCAGTCGACTTTCACCAATTGCGGTAACAATTATCCCATCTCTACCTCTAACAGTGGATGATTTACCTCTAGAATTAAAATCCAAAACATATGCATACTCATCATATTTTCTAGGTGGGGATTGTGCCCGGTGCAAAATAAAATACCACTAAAAAATTACGAATGCTCCTGGATTATTTTGAGCATTTTTTCCAGGGTTTCAGCAAGAATTAATTTTTTCCAACCGAATGTGAAGGAACGTAGTTCAGCTAAACTTGTAGGTCTAATGTTAACTATTTCAACAGCCTCGTCTTCTGTCAAATCACATTCTTTGATGAGTTGTTTTTTCATTTCTTTTGCTTCTTTTGCATCAGTTGATACAAATTTTGAAACATAATCGTATGTCCAACGCTGAATTTGATCCATCTCTTCAACATCAACTTTACCTAAAATTTCTTTTACTTCAGAAAGAGAAATAGCTTGTTTCTTTTTTAATTCTTCCATATCATACACCGAATGGTTTTACATGATCTAACCTAGTGATTAAAGTTTTTGATTTATTACCTAATTTTACATCAAGAATAACAGTACGTCTACCAACAGTTGTAACTACACCGACTTTACCATGATATCGTCTATGTGGCAATCCCTTGTGCTGCCTAGGATCAATGATGATGAGAGCCTGTTGACCTTCATGATATTCGCGTAACAAGAAAGAAACACCTCTGGGAGCCTTTTTTGTCATTACAGATCTAGATTTATGTTTAAATCCATGTGAACGACCATGGGATTTCTTAGTTGCCATGTGTGTAAAATCTTTGAAAGCCCTATTTTAAGACTTAGAACAGAATTTAGGAAAATCTAATCAATAATATCAGTTCTGAGCTGACCGCATGCAGCTGAAATTTCAGTGCCCTTTTCGATACGAACAGTACAATTTATGCCAGCATTAGATAAAATTTGTTCAAATGCATTAACGTTATTTTCAGATGGACGTGTAAAATCACCAGCTGTGGGGTTGATCGGAATTAAATTCACGTGAGAACCATTGCCTTTCAAAAGTCTAGCCAGATCTGTTGCAATTTCAGCAGAATCATTAATTCCACCCATTAGAGTATATTCAAACGTCACACGACGTCCGGTTTTCTTAAAATAATTTCGCCCAGATTCAATGATCTCCTCAACAGAATTTGGACTTGCAGTAGGAACCAAATTCTTACGCAACTCGTTATTTGGGGCATGAAGTGATATTGCAAGACCAATTTGTAAATACTCTTCCGCCAATCTTTCTATTCCAGACTTGATTCCAATGGTGGAGATAGTTACATGTCGTTGACCCAATCCAAACCCCCTATCATGCGTCAAAATTCTTACAGATCTTATCATCTCATCATAGTTTGCCATAGGTTCTCCCATTCCCATAAAAACCAAATTTGTCACATGCTCTCCCCGCTGTTTCAAGATATCTGCAAAATGAATCACCTGAGATACAATGTGTTCAGCTTTGAGATTTTTTTCAAATCCCATTTGACCTGTCGCACAAAACACACATCCCATTGCACAACCAATTTGAGTGGATACACAAATTGTTGATCTGGGATGGCCTCCAATCTTTGAAGGATCATATTGCATGAGAACGGTCTCCACAGAAGCATCATTTGTGAGACTAAGTAGCAGTTTTGTTGTATCCCCATCATCACTCACAACACGATGAGTTTCTTTTGCTGAACCTATTGTATAACCGGCATCAACCAATTCCTCAATCATTTTTTTTGGAAGTTGTTTTATCTCAGAAATAGATTTAGGAAATTTGTAATATAATGGCAATAGAATTTGATCTGCCCTATATCTAGGATAACCCATATCAATTACTAATTGCTCCATTTCTTCTGGAAGTAAACGATAAAGATCTGTCACAATGTTTTCACAAATACTCAGATGACGTCATAATTTAATCAATTGTATAAAAAATAAAAAAATTAAAGTGTAAAAAAGAGAAGAAAGTTATTCTTCAATTGGCTCATAATCAGATTCAGGATCAACCATAGGTTCTGCCACAACCTTTACCTCAGGCGCTTCCACCGTAGGCTCTACCTCAGGCGCTTCCACCGTAGTATCTTTCGTCTTTTTTGCAGTTGCCTTTTTTGCAGTTGCCTTTTTTGTCTTTTTCTCTGCCTCTTCAGGATCTATAACTCCTGCTTCACCAAGGGCAAAGATTACTTCCTCTTCAGGATGATGAGGACTATCCACCATTCTAGCAATTCTTTTCTTACCTGATTTCTTAAAGTATATTCTATACGTACTTGTATGTGCAACCACATTCCCTCCAATTGGACGAGTTGGATCACCAAAGAAGACGTCAGGAGATGCCATGACCTGGTTTGTTGCAATTGCAGCACAATTGTAGGTTTCTGCAATTCTGGACAATAAATGAACAAAGTGATTTAGTTTTTGTTGTCTTACAGATAATGTTCCCCTACCAAGATATTCAGCACGAAACAATCCAACCGCAGAATCTGCAACGATTAGTTTGACATTGTGTTCTTCAATTATTGCACCAGCTTCTTCTAGAATCAACGTTTGGTGTGCACTGTTATATGCGCGGGCAACAATGATACTGTCCAGAACTTTTTCAGGATCCATTTCATGAGCTTGTGCAATGGATACAATTCTTTCAGGTCTGAAAGTGTTTTCTGTATCAATATACAAAACGCCGCCTTCAAGACCGCCTTCTTCCTTGGATTTTTGAACCATGACAGACATGGTATGGGCAAATTGTGTTTTACCACAACCAAACTCACCATAAACTTCAGTTAAGGCTTGAGTTTCAATACCGCCATCAAACAACGTGTCAAGACAATTCGTGCCAGTTGTAATTTTGCCAATACTTTGTCGGTGTTTGTAAATTTCACTTGCACTAACAAAATCTTTAGAAATTAATCCACCTTCAACCAAATGTTGTCGGGCTTTATTGACAATCTTTTCAGCAGTATCCTTTTCCATTCCAGTTATTTCTGAAATTTCAACTGGTCCTCGAACGATGAGGTCCATGACGTTGTGGACACCTGCATCAGATAATTTTCTTGTAGTTACAGGACCTACGCCCTCTAAGCTATCTAATCTTAAATCTTCTACCATACCGTATGGTACGGTACCAGTACTTTATAATGGTATTGATCACACAAAACAAGTAAATGGTGTAAAAATGGATTATCGTCTCTTTCGTCTTTGTCCAGGTTTATTTTGACCGGGATATCTACCCAATGCAAATCTCTTCTTGAAGTTACTTTTGTTTGCAACGCTAGAACTGTCACCAACAATTTTTCTTCCCTCAACCTTTGGAGTTTGACCTCTTACCTTACCTGCCTTAGTAAGTGAACCGTGTGTTGCCATGTTTTCGAACAGGAACTAGTGAATTTATGTATTTGTATGCCTACCAATACTTTGCTTTAACAGTCTCAATGACTTTTTCATGTTCTTTGCTCTTTCTACGTGCATATTTCTCCATTGCACCAAGTGGAATGCCGCCAAGAGATCTTGCTATTGCGTTAAAGAAGTATCTCTGAGGACCCTTTGAGCCAGTTTTGGTCATGAATTTTTGGATACCATATTTGAAATTATGCTGCCAGGTCTTGTAAAGGACACCCAATTGCGCAGGAGTCATTTCGTTTCCAATATTAAAGAATTCAGATTGTTCAAGCAACCCAATTGGGACAAATGTAAGCGCCGTAGCAGTAAACATGGAATCAGGTTGTTCATGCTCCAATTCACTAAGCAATCGAATGGTATCCCATGAATCCTCAGGAGTTTCATCGTTATCAAGACCCATAATCAAGGTAAACGCAGGAATCCAATAGTTTTCGTTCATTGCCTTAACACCTTCTTTTACAACCCAATGCCATTCAGACGGATCATATGGAGCAAGTTTTCTATCAGCATATTTTCCAATCAGTCTAAGACTTCCGGTTTCAAGACCAGCCTGTACTCCAATCATGTTATCAGGACCTGCCTTCATAATTCTTGAAAGGTTCGGAAGCAGTTTCTCATCGGCAATTGCGCCCGCTAACGTGCCATGTGTAGGATTTGTATGCTCTACACCAGTAGACATGATTGCAGTAAACAGTTCTTCCAACGCTTCTCTGTTTGGTTCCATGCCTTTTGCAGTTCTTGGATCCATACCATAGACAAATATATCATCACTGTGAATCCATGCAGATTTGGAGCCACCTTTCTTTATGTTAACCTCGATTTCTTGTTTCACTTTCTCAGGAGAATAGTATCTTAATGATCTCAAAGTGACGTCACAAAACTTGCATCCCCTTCCACAACCACGCATAACCTCAACCATCCCGTGCATGCTGGGCTCTACAATGTTAGGAATTTCTTCCAGATCAGGCCTATCCCAAAAGTTAACAAATCTTCCGTGAATTTTCTTTCCTTCTCTTTCAAATTCTTTAATGTTAACTTTAAAGTCACTTCTCTTTCTGAAAGGATCCATATTTTCAAAGTCACCATTAATCAAATAATTGAAGAATCTTCCAGCATGTCCGTCAATTTCAGGAGCAATGCCGCCAAGTTCTCCTTCCAAAATAGCATAAATTCCAAATTCTTCTATTTTTGCAGGATCGTAATTATATTGCCATGTTCCGGATGCACCAGAAATTACTTTTGCCTTACTTCCAGTCCTTGCTTTCGCGGCTTTTATTCTGTGATGTAAATCAGCATTGTAAAATTCATCATAAGATGTTTGTTTTCGCCCATAAGTAAATGTCATAGTAACGGGACCCATTCCAAGAGGATCCATTTCATAAGTTCCAACAACTTCGGTTTCAGGACCAATGAATTTTTCAATGTGGTTTGGATGGGCAACCACTACATCTTCCCTGCTAAAGCCATCACGAAGTAAGCCAGCTTCTAATTTTCTCAATCCATATGGCGCATATTTTGCAGCGCCGTTAATGTCAGGAGACCAATTACAAATGAAATCAAACAGAACCTTAGGTGTTACTTGATTTCCAAGAATTTTGTACCAAAAACTGTTTTTATCTCTGTTAGGATCAAGTGCTGGAGCACAACCAAAAAACGTCGCAAGGGACAATCCCCTATAAGGAGACATCAAAGTCCTGTCAGCTGTCAAAACTATTTTTGGAGTACCCATACCCTTCACGAAAGGGATTTTGTGATTTATTTTAAACCTTGCTAGTCAAACTCAATAATTTTCCAAGATTCCAGCCTTATTCCTATGAAAAAAGCCAAATTCTTTGTTTTTTGACAGATGGTCTCCATCAAACACGGTTCCATCCCTACAAACAAGATCAGCACCAACGCAGCAGCTGCCACAAATTCCCACCCCACATTTCATCATGCGTTCCAGACTAGCCTGGACAAACATACCCCTAGAATATGCAGATTGTACAGTTTTGTACATCATAATTTCTGGACCGCATACATACACACCATCATAATGAGTATCATTAACCAGTTTTTCAACCATATCAGTTACAAATCCTTTTTCACCATAACTTCCATCATCTGTGGATACAATCACATTGTGAGAATTATTTTCTAAAAGAGAGTTTGCCAAATCTTCAAAAAATACCTCCTCTTTGGATTTCGCACCAATCAATACAGTGACATTGTCTGTAGGAGTTACAAACGTAAGCAAGCGCATCATTGGAACAAGTCCAGTCCCACCTCCGACCAGTAAGATCTTTCCTTTTTTAAGATCAAATGAATTTCCATACGGACCCCGTACACCTATTTGTCCTCCCACTTTGGTGTTAAACAAACCAGTAGAAGCAGGGCCGTGTTTCCTAACAGTGAATGCGGCCTTTCCAGATTCTCCAGAGATCATTACACTCATTGGTAATTCATTAACTCCAGGAATCCAAACCATTGCAAATTGTCCAGGAAGAACACGGGACATCACATCATCTGAAAAGACCAAAGTTCGGACAGTTGGAGTTTCATGAATCACTTTTTCAATCGTGACAATTGTGGGGTGATTATGATTTCTTTGCAAGACCCACCATGTCCTTTATTGAAGAATATCCTTTTCTTTTCATGTATTGTAAGATTCCTTTGTTAATATCATCAAAAACACCAACCCAGTTATCGCCTATCGCACTTCCAAGCTGAACAGCAGAAGCACCTGCCAAGAAAAACTCAACAGCATCGTCCCACGTGGATATTCCACCACATCCAATAATTGGAACGTCATATTTTGATGAAATCTCATAAACACATCTTAATGCAATAGGTTTAATCGGAGTACCGGATAATCCTCCAAATTTGTTACTAAGTATAGGTCGTTGAGTTTCAACGTCAATAGCTATTGCACGAACTGTATTAATTGCAGTGATAGCATCAATTCCAGAGTCTATTGCAGTACTCACAGTATTTAGATAATTACTCGTGCCAAGTCCCACTTTGGCAACTGCAGGTACATCCGTGGATTTCTTTACAGTTGTTACAATTTTTCTTACCAATTCAGGATCGTCGCCAACCTCCAAACCGACTTTGGCAACATGCGGACAGGATAGATTTAGCTCATATGCAAGAATTTTACAATTTTCAAATTGTTTAATCATCATTTCAAAGTCTTCAGGGATGGAACCTACCAAGCTAACCATTATGGGAACGTCGTGGTTTGGTTGAATCATTTTAGCAAAATTGGGTGCACCCGGATTAGAAAGACCCACGGCGTTTATCCAGCCACCGCCCTTTACGCCAAATATAGTGGGATTTGGATAGCCATCCCAAGGTTCCGTGCTAAGAGATTTGGTTACAACAGCGCCCGCTCCTGATGCATATAATCGATTGAACACGTCTAATGAAATGCCCAAAATTCCGGATGCGAGCATCACAGGCTTATCTAATTGTATTTGTCCTATGGAAGTTGCAATACCAGATTCCACTTTGATTAATGATCTCGGTTTTGAATATAACAGTTGATTCCCGATTCTGGTACCGTTTTTAAAGGCGGTCGAGGATCAATTATTCATGTATTCTGTAATTTTAACAGAATTTGGAATATCAGTTTTCAATGATGGAAAACTTGACAAGGCATTTGCTTTCTCAAATCCGGTTAAAGAATATCTCTCAGTGAAGAGTAAAGAATCAAAATTAAACGAACTTGTAAACTATCTAGCCTCAACCCAAAGAGGGTTTTCTGTCAGCGATGAATCACTACTTGTAATTCTAAAAAAATATTCCATTGATTGTCACATAATGGATTCTGATGAATTAGATACCATACAAACAACAAAACCACAAATTATTGTAGATTCTGGTTTTGCATCTAATCTACAGGATACACTTGGAAAACTCAGAGAATTTGCTTTGGGTTTATCATCATCAAAAGTTACAGAAATATCACAGAGTCCAGATCTTCACATAATTCAGGCAATCAATTCATTAGATGAAATTGATAAAATTGCAAACGGGTTAAGCTCAAGGCTTAGAGAATGGTATGGATTACATTTTCCAGAACTAGATAACATTATCGATAGCATAAACGGATATGCACAAATAGTAATCGCAGGAAAACGTGAATCATTAACCAAACAAGTCTTTGAAGAAGCAGGGTTTCCGGAATCAAAAGTAGAGATGCTGTCATTAATATCATCAAAGAGTAGGGGTGGAGACATTTCAGATATTAATTTGATAATTGTACAATCAATTGCAAAGCAGGTTTTAGATTTTCACGAGTTACGTAAAAAACTTGAAGAGCATGTTGAAGCAGAAATGCAAGAAATTGCACCGAATGTTTCAGCGATATTAGGAACCGCAGTAGGTGCAAGAATTTTAGGTAGAGCTGGAAGTCTTAAAAAAATGGCATCACTTCCTGCCAGTACAATACAAGTTTTAGGAGCTGAAAAGGCATTATTTAGATCATTAAAAACAGGCTCTCAACCACCAAAACATGGATTATTATTCCAGCATACAATGGTTCATGCTGCTCCAAGATGGCAAAGAGGAAAAATTGCTCGAGCAGTTGCCGCAAAAGCAGTCATTGCTGCAAGAGTTGACGTTTACGGAGAAGGACTAAACAATACTTTATTGGAAAAACTCAACATCAGAGTTGACGAAATAGGAAAGAAATATGAAAATCCTACAGAAAAAGATTCCAGACCACCTCAAACTTTCAGAAGAGAAGGCGGAGACAGAAGAAGAGAAGGCGGCTTCGGAGACAGAGACAGTTCCAGAAGAGAAGGCGGAGACAGAAAAGAGAGAAACAATTCAAATAAAAAGAGAAAGAAATTTGGAAGAAGATAATCAATCATTTTTTTGGATTAAATCAGAAGGACAAGAAAGATTAGCAACTGAAAATATGATTCCGGGAAATCAAGTTTACAAAGAAAAACTAATCATCAAAAGCAATATTGAATATCGCTTATGGGATCCATTTAGAAGTAAATTAGCTGCAGCAATTATGAATGAACTTGAGTATTTTCCTTTTGAAAATAAAAGTCAAGTGTTGTATTTGGGAGCATCTACGGGAACTACTGTAAGTCACGTCTCAGACATCATAGGATCAAGTGGAATAGTGTTTGGAGTAGAACATGCAAGCAGAGTGGCAAGAGATTTTTTAGACAGAGTTGCATCACATAGATCAAACGTTATTCCCATTCTACAAGATGCTAGAAAACCCAAGGAATATTTTTCAGTGTTTGGAAAAGTAGATGTTGTGTATGTGGATATTGCACAACCAGATCAAACACAAATTGCAATTGACAACTGTGAAATGTTTCTCAAAAAAGGAGGCTATTTCTTTCTAGTCATCAAAACCAGAAGCATAGATGTGACTAAACCACCAAAAAGAATCGTTGCAGAAGAAATAGAAAAATTAAAATCAAGATTTGATGTTTTACAAACCATAGACCTGCATCCTTATGACAAGGATCACGCGATGGTAATCTCAAAGTTCAAAAGTTAACATTTTTCAATGATTTTTTGGACAGGTTTCCAACTTTTACGCACAAATTTGGGCATTTCATTATTTTTCTTATAATATTTTGTTACGAATCTCACAGTCGTTGAATCCGATGGATATCCACTGCCCAAATTATGATTCTCTCTTAACTTCATGATCACCCTATCCCTAGCGACTTTCGCAAGAATTGATGCCGCAGAAACTACTACAAACCTACTATCTGCATGATGATATGATTTAATCTTATGATTGTTAGATAATTGAGAAATCACCATTCCAAATCTAGACGGATTAACATCGCAAGAATCCACATACGATATATCCGGATCTAGTTTGGACACAACTTTTGCCATATATTTTGCCTCCAGACTATTCAAGCAGTGTTTCTTAACACTAGCATCAATTATCCTCGGAGATATTTTTGCTATATAATGATCATCAACAATCCCAATAATTTTTTTGTAAAGTAACTCTCTTAACTTAGGCGAAAGTTTTTTTGAATCTTTAACTCCCAGCTTAGATAATTTACGTATATTTTTTTTATCTAACAGAATTCCAGCTATTACTAAAGGTCCCAACATCGAACCACGACCAGCATCATCAATTCCACAAATTTGCACGAATGTTTTCTCAAAGCACAAGTATTAAACCGTTATACGCTTAGAAAAAATTGAAAAATAATTGGAATTTTCTGATGAAGTCTTTCAAGAAATAATTGAAGGAGATACAAAGATTCTAGTCCCAAGAAAATCAATCACTGACAAAGTACCGCCAAAAAAACCTGCATTCTTCAATCCCAAAGGAAAACTGAATAGGGATTTTTCAATAATTGCATACGCAGCATTTCTTAATAAATTCCAAGGGCCAAAAATTTTCTTAGAAGGGCTATCAGGAATTGGTGCCAGAGGATTACGAGTTGCTAATGAATTACAAGTTGAAAAGATGTTCATTAATGATCTGAATCCATCGGCTCTTAAAATGGCGGAACATTCGGCAAATCTCAATGGATTAAAAAATGTAGAATTTCATGAAGAAGAAGCATGCAGATTTCTGAGTAGACATGCAAAAAAAGGTGAGCGAGGATCAATAGTGGATATAGACCCATTTGGTTCACCTGCATCATTTTTTGACTGTGGTATCAGAGCAACTATGCATGGAGGAATATTATCTACTGCCGCAACAGATCTTCAAGTTCTAAATGGACTCTTTCAAGGAGCATGTAAAAGAAAATATGGAGGAATTCCGGTAAAAACGGAATATGGAAACGAAATTGCAATTAGACTAATTCTAGGTTGTCTCAGAACAGTGTCTGCAAGACTTGGAGTAGAAATCACCCCCCTCTTTGTAGAAAGTGAAATGCATTACTATAGAACATACGTCAAAGTTTTAAACAGACCAGATCAGCAAGAAAACCTAGGATACATAATACATTGTAAAAATTGTGGACACAGAAAAACAACATTAGAGCAAAAACAAGAATGTGAATTATGTAAATCAAAAATTAGTATTGCAGGACCTTTATGGATTGGGAAAATTTTTGACAAAGAATTCGTTCAAAATATGATCCTGAAAACACCAAACCTAACAGTAGATAAAACTTGTGAAAAAATGCTTTACAAATGCCTCAATGAATCAGAAATGCAAGCCACATATTTCACATTAGATGAAATTGCGTCAAAAATGAAATCATCACCTCCAAAATTAGAAAATGTGATATCAAATTTACAAAAAAATGATTTTCTAGCTAGTGCCACGGCATTTAATCCAACAGGATTTAGGACGAATGCAAACATAAATGAAATAATTAAAATTTTTCAGACTATCCAATAAAACCCAAACAAACACAGTACAATTCACTACTTTGCTTTCGACTAGCCTGAGGTTTTGTAAGGTTTATTCGGACAAATTTTTTCTTTACATAATCTTTAAACTCCATAGAGTATTCACCGTCAAAAACTTTGAAAACTGCATTTCCCTTATGTGCCAAAACTTTGTCCATAATTTTTGTACAATCATAGTTCAAAGAAATCTGTTTTGCATGATCAACAGACCAATTACCACTCACCTGAGGAGAAAGATCACAAATGACTGCATTTACCTTATGCCCAAAATAAGACATCACCTCATCAATTACATGCTCATTTTCAATATTTTCTCGGATTATATAAGCACCCGAGATCTCTTCAACGTAGGAGAGATCAACACCCATTACTTTTCCTTGATTTCCAACCAATTTCACAGCCATCTGAGTCCATCCACCAGGAGCACATCCAAGATCAAGCACGCTGAAACCAGGTCCAATCAAACGATATGATTGATTCAGTTCTTTGAGTTTGAATGCAGCTCTACTTCGAAAGCCTTGTTCGTGTGCTAGTTTACGATAATGATCTTTACGTGCATCTATTAGTTTCATTTAGACTTCACTGGTTTTTTTAGATCAGCTATCACCCAATCTTCAATCATTTGACAGTTTTTAGGACTAATCTCACCATCAAGTGAACATTTCTGTTCCACGGTGCAAACCAGACATGGTGAATTTTCAATTGATTGAGTACTGATAGGAGTTTTCTTCAAGATTAGCTTGTAAGTCCAACGATTATTCTCAAGAAGTTTTTCTCTTGTGATAGTACCCATTCTTTCAAGTTTCAATGCCAAACGAGATCCGATTTGATTTGTGAGTTTAAGTTTTTTCCACAATTCACCTTGGAACATTCCATCAGACTCACGTTCAGCTAAAATATCACATACTTTGTTTGTCAATCTTTCCATGTCAACTTTTTCAATTTGGAAATTTTCTATTTCCTCGTCAGAAAGTTGTTCTTCAAGTTCTTCTTCTAATGTTTTTTCAGCTTCTCGTTTAGCTTCCTCTAATTCTTTTTTTGTCAATTTTTTTACTTTTGCAGGCTTTGCTTCGGCCTTCTTTGCAGGCTTTGCTTCGGCCTTCTTTGCAGGCTTTGCTTCGGCCTTCTTTGCAGGCTTTGCTTCGGCCTTCTTTGCAGGCTTTGCTTCGGCCTTCTTTGCAGGCTTTGCTT
>JAJCXK010000040.1 GCA_029263475.1 Candidatus Nitrosopumilus sp. | reverse complement strand
GCCGTCAGGCGTTCCGGATGTGAACGTGTGTGCCGCGCTGTCGGTGTTTGACATGATCACGACTCCGCCTACGTCCACTGTGGCTGTAGTTGGTAAGTAGCATCCGTCTGCTGTCTCCTCACAACCTGGGGCACCAGAACCCTGGGCCGCCTCAATTGTGACTTCTGAATGATCTGCAAAAGCAGCCGGCGCCATGGTCATTAGACCAAGCACTGCTACTGAAAGAATCGATAACGTCATCATATGTGTCGTTATTTTCATTAAGATCAACTATCTTGGGTAATTATAAAAAACTTTTTGAGTAAATGCGATATAATTCCAGTTTTTGAATCTTTTTAAAAAAATTGAGAGTGAATTTTTACCGTATGGCCATTTGAAAAATCTTCCAATACACTTGATGGCGGATATTGGGAGTGGAGGATGTATGTGAAATCTAAGACAGTTTTTATTGAATAGACAATGTAGCGTCACATAGTTAGTAAATGTCTAGAATTGAAGAAAAGTTTGCAGAATTAGAAGAAAAAAATGAAAAAGCATTGATTGCATACATCATGACTGGATTTCCAAATGAAAAATCAACATTAACAACTGTAAGAGGGCTGGTGAAAGGGGGAGTTGATATCATAGAACTGGGATTCCCATTCTCAGATCCTTTAGCTGATGGCCCCGTAATTCAAAATGCCAGTACTGTTTCTCTGGGAAATGGAACCAACATTAGTAGCTTTTTCAAAATCGTGGAAAAGATTAGAAAGGAAACTGATATTCCGCTGATACTGATGACATATACCAATATTTTGTATAACAAGGGATATTCAAAATTTATCTCGGATGCAAAAAAAGTTGGAATAGATGGATTCATTCTACCTGACATGTCCGTAGAAGAATCCGAAGAATACCTTGAAGCATCTAAAAGTAAATCCGATACCATTTTTTTGATATCTCCAAATACCAGTAAAACCCGGATACAAAAAATTTCAAGTGTATCTACAGGATTTTTATACCTTGTAGCAGTTTTTGGCACGACGGGAATCAAAGCTGGAATTAAAAATTATACATTAAAGGCGATTAAAGAGGTCAAAAAACAAACAAAAGGTAAAATTCCAATAGGAATAGGGTTTGGAGTCTCAACTCCTGAGGATGTCAAGACGTATGTCAAAGCTGGAGCTGATGCGGTGATTGTGGGGAGTGCATATCTGAAGTTAATTGAAAAAACATCTCAAAATCAACTTGAAGCAAAAATAATGTCATTTACAAAAAGTCTGAAAAAACAAACAAAAATCTAAAGAACTGTCAGAAGCGTCTAAGAATGGTAAAATACTTCTAATGTAAAAGTGGTTACAAGTTTGAAAATGAATGGTGAAAATGAATGCCAGCATGTCGTGGCGAGATCAGTGATCATACTCAGTAATACAGAAAATGTGGGAATTCGTTGAGATGACAGAAGGCAAAATATGTTATGTCGTGGTTGATGGATATCATGGAAATGATGGTTACATTGATGGAACCATCCGAATATTTTCAACCCGTGAAAAGGCTGAGGAATTTATTAAAAAACTTCAAGAAGAAATGAAAAAAGGTAAGCGACCCGGCGAACAATTCTCTGATTATTATGATCAAACTGTGATGGAAATTGAGATACAATGACAAGTGAATCAAATTGTTCTTCTCGTTGCTTCTGCAATCAAAATTGGAATTTATCTTGATTGTAGAGGTGTGTTGAAAGTGGAATGTCATCCGGTGGTATTTGTAACATGATCTCCAAAATAGACTGCACTTCCTTTTTTGAATCGATTAATGAAATTGAATCTGGAACTGCAAATTCATGCATGAAATGTAATCCAATCAATAAAGAAGCAAGGTTTGCAGAAAGAATGAAAGCATATGAAAAAATATTTTATATACATTTGGAATTATCTGATGTTTGATGATCTCTTTGCCAGATGTAGTTTGACATACATCTGAGATTTCATATATGATCAAGATCGCATTTATTCGTAGTCACATTATCAAATTTGGTGATATGTGTATCAACGCATGTCCCGCAAAATATTGTAAATGTTTCACTGTAATATGAGATCTCATGAATATTTTTATAATTATGATCGACAAAACATACAAAAACCGGATGCTCATTTCAGTAACGTGCAGACGAAGTTTATTTTTGTCACAGGTGGTGTGATGTCTGGCCTTGGAAAGGGAGTGACAAGTTCCTCTATTGCAAAGTTATTGCAATTGGCAGATCACAAGGTCTCATGCATCAAAATTGATCCATATCTGAATTATGATGCGGGAACGATGAATCCTGTTGCTCACGGAGAGGTCTTTGTCACCGACGATGGGGGCGAATGCGACATGGACATTGGAAATTATGAGAGATTTCTAAATCAGGATATTCCAAAAAGCCACAATATTACGACAGCTCAGGTATATTCCTCCGTAATTGATGCTGAAAGAAAGGGTGAATATCTGGGGGCATGTGTTCAGATAATTCCTCACGTCACAGATGAGATTAAAAATAGGATCAAAACAATTGCTAAGAATGAAAAATTAGACTTTCTGATAGTGGAATGTGGTGGAACTGTAGGCGATATAGAGTCACTGCCCTTTCTTGAGGCGTTAAGGCAGATGAAAGTTGAAGAGGGCCCACAGGGAGTGATTTTTGTTCATGTTACTTTGGCTCCATCGTTGGATGTTGTAGGGGAACAGAAAACAAAGCCAACGCAGCACAGTGTTCAAGAGTTAAGACGAATAGGAATTCAACCTGATTTCCTTGCAGTCCGATGCAGTTTACCATTGGAAGAGAAAACAAAGAAAAAGATCGCGATGTTTACAAATGTAACGACAAAGGACGTTTTATCTTGCCATGATGCAAAATCTATTTTTGAGATCCCTCAAATGCTTTATGATCAAGGAATCATGGATTCAATATTTACAAAGTTTGGCAAAGTTGGAATGGTAAATACCTCTGCCAATTGGGATGCCTGGAATAAAATAGCGTATAACATGGTAAATCATGAAGACCAAAAAGTAAAGATTGCCATGGTTGGAAAATATGTGACGCTTACAGACAGCTATGTCAGTGTTAACCATGCACTCAAACATGCTGGGGCACATTTGGGTAAATCTGTGGATATACACTGGATAGATTCTGAATCAATTGACGATTATGACACTTTATCAAACTATGATGGAATTTTAATTCCTGGTGGATTTGGAATTCGAGGTTCTGAAGGTATTGTGCAAACGGCAAACTATGCTAGGGAGAAAAATATTCCTTATCTGGGGATATGCTTTGGGTTTCAGCTGGCCGCGATAGCCTTTGGCAGACACGTCTTGAACTTGGAAGATGGAAATTCAACTGAAATCAAAGCAGATGCAAAAAACCCCATCGTAGATCTACTGCCTGAACAAAAACAAGTTTCAGATATGGGTGGCTCGTTGCGACTTGGTGCAAACAAGATAGTGATCAAGGAAAATACAAACGCGCAACAAATCTACAATACGGGAATCATCAACAAACGTCACAGACACAGGTATGAAATCAACAAAGAATACATCCCTCAGTTTGAGAAAAGTGGTTTGATATTTTCTGCAGACAGTGATGACGGAAAAAGGATGGAGGTACTTGAGATTCCCAGTCATAAATTCTATCTGGGAGTTCAGTTTCACCCTGAATTTAACAGTCGGCCCGGATTCCCTGAAGAATCATTCACATCATTCATCAAGGCAGCATCAGAGAAATAACTTCATATTAAAAATTGAGGCTATTCTATTTTTGAAATTTCATATATCTTCTGCCTTGCATCTCTGATTGATATTTTCTTTTTGATATATCCTCGCTTCAACAAGTGACTCAGTGCCATTCTCACCGTTCTGGATGGAAGCAATGTCTTATTTGCTAGGTCTTTTTGAGTTAGCGCACCCTCATATTCCAATGTCTTCAAAAGCAGCTTGGAGCTAGGGGACATACTGAGTAGTTCTTCAGCCAGGTGTACCTTTTTAGCTAGGGCAGAAATTGCTGTGGAATTCTTTTTAAGACGAATTATTTTTGCAGCCGGAAAGAATTGAGCACATTCCACTGTATTATTCACCTTGTACCTGTCAAGACCGTCTAAAACAACCTCGCAATGGAGTCTTGCAGATATGTCATCGATTTCGATAGAACTAGAATTTGAAACAATAATTGGTCTCCTTGTCACATCCAGTGAATTTACGGAGAGTATTTCAAAAACTGCTGAATCCTGAAATAATACTGGACCTCCTGCAGACATTGAATATGCAGATGATCCAATTGGAGTGGATACGATGATTCCATCACTGTTATCGTGCCACACCTCTTCTCCGTTGACTCGCAGTGTATGTTCCATTAGCATGGCACTCTTTGATGAAAATACTGCAACATCATTTAACACCGGATACACATTCTTTCCATCAATTTTTACACCCAGTCTTGGAACTTCTTCAATGGTATACTTTTGTCTCTTTAGAATGTCCGCATATGATGCAAATTCTCTAAGATCGATTTGAGCCAAAAATCCGCTGGCTTCGCCTTCACTAATACCCAAAATTGGCAAGGTCGAATCAAATGTTTTATGAAAGTAATTTCTAACCCCCTTGTCTCCTCCTAAAACAATGACGCAGTCAGCTTGCTTGCTTGTGGACTTTGTAATTGAGAAAGACTTGATTTCTGCATCATCCAGAATTTTCTTGATTATCTTTGCAGCTGATTCAGTAGTTCCAGAACCGTGAATGCCAATTAGCATATTGAAGAAGTAGTAAATCTGACACAATAAAAGAATACTTGTAACTTTACGCACAAAAATAACACTGATCCCAAAAATACATCATTATCTTCCAAATCATGCTCTAGATTTTTGACATGAATTGATAATCTCAAATCATAGAATCAAAATTTGTAACAAAGACATTTCGATATAAAAAAATGATCTGTATGACCGAGAAATGCTGGAAAAAAGAATATTTTATGATATGTCTCTGAATTTCACGAGGTTGTAAAAATATGATGCGTTGGTTTGAATGGTTCCTTTTTTGGGAATTTTCTGTAAGCCTACATTGTTGGATTCAAGTGCAGCTTGTGCAGCACCGCCCGCAAAACAAAGTGCCCATAAAAAGTCCTTTTCTTTAAGCATGGTGCATGCAAATGTGGAGCAAAAAATATCCCCAATTCCCGTTGTGTCATGAACTCGATTATTTGGAAGGGTTATTGAATAAATTTTATCTTTTACCAGCAGGGACACATCTGTTTTGTTTGTAAGCAGTACGTATTCTACTCCTTTTTTCTGTAATGCCAGCATCATTTCATCATGACTTCCGTTTACAATCTGCTGTGCCTCTTCTGGATTTACTTTAATCGCATTAACCTTGGAAAGATCAAGGTCAGTTTTTTCTAAAAGAATATTATTTTCAGAATCCTTTCTCCTCAAAAATCCTTGAGGATCAACGAAAAGAAAGTTTGAATCATTCTTGATTTTTTTAAATGTGTCCTTAGACAATTCATGATATATCGGACTGACAAGGTGACCATCTGCACTAATTCCAGAATAGTCAATTGCCTCACATTCATTTTCAATCTTGAGGGTCCTGTCTGAACCCGTAATTGAAATGGCGAATTTAGTAGTATTTTTCTTAGATTCAGAATCTGTAAAATTAATTTTATGTTCTGTAAGATACTGTTTGGGAAAATCTGGACCGAATTTGGTAAACAAATCCACATCAAATTTGAACTGTCTTGCAGTAATTCCCCCATAACATGCGGCTCCTCCAATCTGTTCATAGTCATTACCTTCAATGGAAATGGTATCTATTGCACAGTGGGAAAAAATAGCTAATTTCAATTCTCTTAATTCATAATAATAGTGATTTAGTTTTTTGCATTGATTTTAACGATACAAATTTGGCATAAGATCTCACCTTTTATCGTAAGTACTTCTACTCCCGATCTGAAGCAATTATGACACAGACCACGCATTAGTTATCGCTTAAAATTATACGATCTAGAATTAAAAGATGAGGGATCTTTCTTCAGATTTAGTAAGTAATTGATGCCTTTTTTTGCAAATTCTACAAGAATATAAGTAGGCGAATTTTCACAAATTCATGCCACTTAAGCGTGCAAGTAGAGGTCGTACAAAAGGAGGAAAAGGATCCTCTGGTACTGTACAGTGTACAAACTGTGGACAGACTGTCCCAAAAGACAAGGCTAAGAAAGTAACGTCTAGATTGAATCTAGTTGAGCATACTTTGGCAAAGGAATTGCGTGCACAAGGTGCATACATTGCTTCACCAACAGTTTTGAAACATTATTGTATTTCATGTGCAATTCATTTCAAGATTCTTAAAATCAGATCTGAAGATAGTAGAAGAAAACGCGGAAAACTTCGTTAGCCTTATTCTTTAATATTTTTTGCAGTGAATATCATTCTTTGAATAAGTGTGATTCCTGCAATGATCACTACAATCAGTACCGCATAGTCCATAAATCCTATAATTCCTATTATTGCAATAACTAGTAGTCGTTCAGCCCTTTCTCCAATCCCGATACCCTGAAGTTTAATGTTGATTAAATCTGATTTTGCTCTGGCATAACTCACCAAGAGTGACAGTGTAATTGCAAGTAATACGATGTATGGTTCAGCATATCCTCCAACCAAAATTCCTAAAAATATCGCGACTTCTGAGATTTTGTCAAACATGGAATCAAGATACTCTCCTTTTTTTGAACTCTTTCCAGTGACGCGTGCCACCTGTCCGTCAACCATGTCGAAGAATCCTGAAACAAGTAGCAACACACCTCCGATTATTAGTCCAAACTCCATCCCCATACCGTAAATTACTGCTGCGACAAGTGCAAATCCTAGACCGACAAAAGTCCAAAAGTTTGGTGACAATCCTGTAGATGCAAATCCACGTCCCATTTTTTCAAGGGCGGGGCGAAGAGATTCTCTTAGATTGTTCAGCACGTGATATCCCCAAAATACTATCTAATAAAGTGAACAGAAGTAAAATGAAGGCAAAACGTCATGAAAATTATAAATCTACGTAAATTGGATGTAAAAATAAGAATGTGAGAAACAGTATTGGGTTCTTGTTTGACATCTTTTATGTTAACTACCCAAAAAATAGATCTTAGAAATCAACAATCTGAGTATGTGATCTAATTTTGTTCATCGTCTTTAGAATTACTATGGCCTCTAACTTTTTTGATGCATGTTCATTGCGATTAATGTAGAAATAATTTTTGCTGCAAGTGATGCCGTTGAACCGTTATCATGATATGGGTTGAGCTCCACAATATCAATACCTGTGACCTTTGTTTCCTCAAATGAGTGAATCATGTCAAACAATTCCCTTGAAGTAATGCCAACAGCTTCTGGATTTCCTACGCCTGGTGCAAAGGCAGGATCCAACACGTCAAGATCAAAGCTGGAATAAATGCTGTCAAATGTAGATATGTGATCCTTTAGGAGGCTTGGACCCTTTCCGTCCCTGATCTCCCTGTCTGAAATGGTTTTGATTTTGTTTTCTGTAAGAAACTCTAGCTCTTCTTTCACAAATGCTCTTGCGCCAACATGTAGGATATTTTCAGATCCCCTTTCCTCAACAATTCTTCGTAGGTATGATGCATGACTTAATCTGATATCTGCAAACTCATCTCGTAAATCATAGTGAGCATCAAACACTACGTAACCCGTATCTTTTGGAAAGCTGGTATATGTTCCATAAGTTATGGAATGTTCTCCGCCCAGAACGAATAGCTGAGTTTGCTTTGCAACAAGCTCGGCGGTAATTTTTTTTACCATGTCGATCATCTCTGAGGCAACGACTGTATGTCGTGTATTGCCCAAATCCTCAATGTTGACATTTTCCAAATCAATCTTCAGTTCTGGATGAAAAATCTCTATGTTGTTAAAGGAATCCCGAATCGCATCTGGACCAAATCTGCATCCTGGCTTGTATGAATGGGTAGAATCAAAAGGAATTCCAAATATCGTGGCAACTGGCTCTGAATCATCATCAGAAGCGGTAATCATAGGATTTTTGTTCATGTATAAATCCAGAAAGCTCATCTTCATTTCTTCGACTCATCACCTTTTTTAATCAACTTATTCTTTTTATTCTCTAGTTGGAAACTGAAACCTGTCTGCCAAAAAATGATAATTTGAATAACGATGAAAAATGAAAATCTCTATTTTTATAATTATTGGAATGATCTTGACCGTGTACATCACAGTTTTTCCTACTTCCATTGCGCAGGAATATCCTGAACTTGGAGTACGAGTAGAAATAGTCGCTAAAGATCTTACAGTTCCTTGGAGTATGGATTGGACTCCTGACGGCATGATTATCTTTACCGAAAGAAATGGACATCTCAGAATCATTCAGGATGGGAATCTGTTGCAGGATCCATTACTGTCTCTTGGAGTTGGAGGTGTTGAAGGTGGAATGTTGGGGGTTGCAGTGGATCCGGATTATTCTGAAAACCGTTTCATCTATCTATATTTCACACAAAATGAATTTCTGTCAACTACAAACAAGCTTGTACGATACCAATTATCCGACGGTGTCTTAGTTGAAAACAAAGTATTGATTGAGGGTATTCCAGGTGGCCCATTTCATGATGGTGGGAGGATTCAATTTGGTCCTGATGGCAAATTGTATGTTACAACGGGAGAGGCGGGAAATCCTGCTCTGTCCCAAGATCTAAATTCTTTGGGCGGAAAGATTCTCCGAATTAATCCTGATGGAACTATACCTGATGATAATCCGTGGAAGTCACTGCCCATCTATTCTATTGGGCATAGGAATCCTCAGGGAATTGATTGGGATGGTATGGGAAATCTAATTGCAACCGAGCATGGCCCTTCTGGATTGAGAGGAGTTGGTCATGATGAAATCAATCTGATCATGCCTGGAGCAAACTATGGGTGGCCTGATATTATCGGTGATGAAGAAATGAATGGTATGCAAAACCCTCTTCTTCATACTGGGGATGATGCATGGGCTCCATCTGGCTCTGAATTTTATGATGGAACCAAATTCCCACAATGGGTTGGAAAATATTTTGTAGCCACCCTGCGTGGAAATCACTTGCACATGATTGAATTTAATTTGGAAAGAGACTCTGTTATATCTCATGAAAAGCTATTCCAGAATGAATTTGGGCGAATCAGAGATGTACAGACCGGACCTGATGGATTTCTTTATCTCTTGACTAGCAATCAAGATGGACGTGGGTCTCCAAAAATAAACGATGATAAAATTCTCCGAATTGTTCCCCTGGATAATCCGATCACTGTTCAGTCTGCGTTGGAACCGATTCCTGAAAATCTTTTGGAACCCAATACTTTTTCTGATGATTTTTATGTCTATCTAAGTTTAATTTTGGTTGGAATTAGCATTGTCCTTTTTGTAGTCAAGAAATGGAAAAAATGATGATACGTCTTTAGAACTTATCTGGGATGTTATCTTGATCAAAGTAAATGATTTACAACAAATCATTTGATGAGATATAATTTTAAAACGACAATCTGTTGCAAAAAATTCACTTCTATACCATCAGTTTTGGTCTCTTTGAGAGGTATTTTGGCAAATTCAATCCTGTAGTTGGTTTACCCCTTGTCTGTTCATTAATTTCTGATATGAATTCCTCAAAAGACAATTCTCTAACTTCTCCAGTTACCCTGTCTCGAATGCTGAGATTTTGAGATCCTGCTTCCTTTTCTCCTATTACCAAGATGTATCGTATCCATTCTTTTTCAGCTTCGCGTATCCTTTTTCCAATGCTTTCATTTCTGTCATCCACGTCCACCCGAACGTCATTTTTGGAAATCATATTGCTTAGTTTTTCAGTAAACTCGTTGAATTCCTCTTTGAGGGGTATTATTCTAACTTGGGTTGGTGCCAACCATAATGGAAATTGCGGCTTTCGACCCTCGTAGGAATCCCTTGCTGCCTTTTCAAGCAGCACATAGATAATTCTTTCAATTGCTCCACTTGGAGAATTATGCAAAATGATTGGATGCTGTTTTGCATTATTTTCGTTTACAAAGTCTATCCCATACCTTTCACCATTTTCAACGTCAATCTGGTCTGTGGATAACGCTGATGCCTTTCCAAGACTGTCCACAAAATTAAGCTCCCATTTCAAAACAAAATAAAAGAATTTTTCTTTCCACATTTCAACTAGGACTGGTCTACCGTGCTTCTTGACTAATTCCTCAACTGCAGGTTTGTTCTCATTGTAGAAGTCCTCTGTAAATCTAATTGCCATCTCGTAATCATCTTCATTGATTCCAAGGTTCCGAAGAACACTCTGGGATAGATCGAATCTTATCTTTATCTCATCTACCGCCTGATCCATGTCTTTACAAAATGCGTGGCAGTCAGGCATGGTAAATGCCCTCAGACGCCTCAATCCAACCAGTTCTCCTGATTGCTCTCGTCTAAAGCTGTAACGAGTAAGCTCGTAGAGCTTGTATGGCAAGTTTTTGTATGATAATTGATATTGGTTGGCCATTAGGAATTGACCAAAACATGCGGCAAATCTTAAAAAGAGCTTTTTCCCTTCTGAATCAACATTGTATTGTCTTGCAGGAAATCTATTGAAGTAACTTACCATACTCGGATGTTCAGAATCATACATAATTGGAGTCTCGACCTCATATCCGCCATACTCTTTAACTCTGTCAGTAACATAGCGCTCAATCAGGGACTTGATCAGTCTGCCATTTGGATAAAACCTCATGTTTCCTGAATCTGATGCGGGTTCGTAATCTGATATTCCCATTTTCTTCATCAATGCGACATGAGGTGGGGGTTGGTCCACTTTACGTATCTTTGCAGATTCGTACTTTGCCAATACTTCCAATTTTTTATGTTTAGAGAAATCAAAATCACCTATGTTGGTCATTGTTCCATCTGGAGACATGATTTTCCAATAGGAGCGAATCTTTGATTCTCCTTTTAGCGCATCCGACGTGACTTCTTCATCCTGCTTTGAATCTGATGAATCCTTTGTGATTACTTTGGAGCTTTCAGCAAGCGGATGTCCCTTTACCTGAATTTTATATGATTTTGTCCACCCGAATGGTGAATGAGATACCTCAAGGTCTGATGCATCCTTTTCCATATTCTCCAGCAAACTCATCGCTACGGATGGTTTTGCAAGATTGGAACTAAGATGAGCATAAGGATAGAGTAATAATTTTTTACAACCAATTTTTTCCATTGAACTTTTTATCTGTGATATTGCGTTTTGGGCAACTGATGAGTCATCTCCCTCCTCTATTGCGACAAATGCGACCACTAGATCTTCAAGTCTTTGAGTTTGTGGATTTTCAATATCCTCTGCTAACTTGATCTCTTTTTTTGTAGGTGTATATTCAATATGGTCACAGTGAAGTTGCAATATGCGCATAATGAGATTACTAAAATGGGCATAAATATACGATTCTCAAAAATAATGTCTTTTCTCAAAATGATCTTATTTTGAGGCGTTCTAAGTTACAAAATTTGATTCCATTCCCTGCAAAGCATGAACTGTGACATGTTAAAATAGAAATTTATTCAGTTATAATCTATCCAAAATATGTATGGCAAAAAAGTTGATCATGAAAGATATCTGAATTTACTCCAAGAGAAAAAAGAATTGGAAGGCAATAGGCCTCACGACGTTGATGGGATGAGACGATGGAAACACACCATGGGTAAGATCTTAGAAGAACTAGAGCTGTATCGCTAATATTCTGCATATATTCTCTACAGATCTAAATTCAAATGTGCTGATTTTCCAATTTTGCAATATATCATGAATCCTTCAGATGTCTTTAGAAAGCGAAATCTCTCAAAAGTCGATTTTGATTATGAGGATTTGATTGGTCGAGATTTGTCAGACTCTAACATGAATGGTGTTGTTCTTAAAAATAGGGATATCCACAATGCAGATTTGAGTTGTACAGATCTCAGTGGGGCGGATCTCAGTGGTTCAATCTTGTTTTACGTTAAATTAAGGGGTTCAGACATGAGGGGATCTGACATATCCAATGCAAAATTATGGGATACGGAATTATATGGTGCAAATCTTCAAGGTGCAGATATTCGTGGGGCTGATCTGTTTTATGCAGATTTAAGAAATGCAGATCTCAGCGGGGCAAATCTGGAAGGGGTAAATCTAAGGCATGCAAATTTTGACGGTGCAATTCTTACATCCACAAATTTTACAGGTGCAAATTATGACTCTCATACGTTGGACACTGTTTCAAACTATGCAAAGTTTGCCTTGAAAAAACAAGGCAAACTATGGTAGTGTTATCCTAACTTTTCACGAAGTGAAATGATGGAACGTAAAACCAGAGCTGAAATTCCTAGATTTGATGTGAGAAATTGGCTTGCCCTTGACAATGATTTTTCTCCTCTAAATCCTTCGTCGTAAATCATCTCTACTGTTCCCTTGTCTGTTTCCACAAATGATGTAATCAAAGAATATTCTCCCAATGTCTCATGGATTTTTTCAATGTATAGTCGCAGCTCAATCTTGAAAATTATAAAATCATCCTGCATGAAATTTCCTGAGGCGAGTAACACTTCGATATCATCTGGATTCCTGTTCACTCTCAGAGGATCATGCACATCAACGATATTCATTCTGTATTGTTTCAGACTATTCCTAAATAAGTAATAATTACCTGAATACATTATAGACAAAATTTGAGTAGTTTTGCGATAGCATTATTTACTGAAAAGCTAGTTTTTCAAATATGGATCCGCATAAATTTTATGGTAAAGACATTCCTCACATCAAATTAGATCCAAAAATGACCATTGAAGAATTGGTTGATGTCTTTGCAAGTTCTGGATATAACGGCAGGCAGCTTGGCGATGCGGCAAAGCTATATGCAAAAATGATTCAGGATGGTGCAACTATCTGTCTGACGATTTCTGGTGCCATGACTCCTGTGGGCTTTGGGGGAATCATCAAGACTCTAATTGAAAAAGGATTCGTTGATTGGATTGTTACTACGGGAGCTAACGTGTACCACGAGGATCATTTTGCGTGGGGACTTCCAGTTAAACAAGGAAGTTTTGATGTGGATGACATGAAATTATATGAAAATGAAATTGTCCGAATACGAGACGTATTCATCAAGTTTAACGAAACGCTGGAGGCTCAAGATATTTTAGTTCAAAATATGTTTGGGCCTAATTTTCCTGACAAGCCGTTTACCACTGCGGAATTTTGCAATTTAATGGGCAAACTAAGTAAAGAAAAAGCAAAACATCCTGAAAAAAGTTTCATAGTGTCTGCATATGACTATGATGTCCCAGTTTACATTTCTACGATAAAAGACTCATCATTGGCATTGAATTTGGCTGTTCACAGATTAGAAAACAAGATCTACAATTTAGATTTTGTACGAGAAATTCTGGAACAAGCAGCAATAGTTTATGATTCCACTACGTCAGGAATATTGGAATTGGGTGGCGGGGTGCCAAAGAATACTGCACAGCAGACAGGTCCCCTTTTGGATCAGATCTTGAGAAGAAATGATGGGGGGCAGGATTACATTATTCAGATTACTGATGCACGCCCTGATACCGGAGGGTTGTCCGGTGCAACGCTACAAGAAGGAAAAAGTTGGGGAAAAGTTCAAGATGCGCATGAAGGAATGGTGACGGTTTATGCTGATGCAACAATCGCATTTCCGATTCTTGCATTATATGTTCTCAGTAACCAAACCATGAGAAAGCCAAAAAGACTGTACAAGAAATTAGGTAATTTATACAAAAATCTTAGTGATGATTATTTTAAAAGTCCTGATACGGATATTAACAAATTAAAAAAGAAAGGCTAAAACTTGTCAAACCGAGCACGTTCAAGTTCTCTATCGTCTTTGGACTCTTTCTTGTATTCCTTGTAATGCTCCTTGCAAAGAACTGTTTTTTTACCTGATGAATTTACTTGAAGCCCTGCATTTTCAACTTTGCTTGTATTAAGAGATCGTGCTCCATCCTGATCACAGCCATTTACGTTGCATTTTGCACCTTTTGCCACTATGCCCATGCAAGTTAAACACAAAGATGTTATTTATACTTGAAAATAAATCTGAAATCAAACATCTTGAAAAGAATAAAGAAATTGGTTCATCGTTTATAAGAGGAATATTTTTTTCTAGCATCATGGGTGGAGCAAAAAAACCAATGGCAGGAAACAAAGACAAGTCCGCAGGTTCCAAAGATACCAAGAAAAAGAAAGACAAAGGTGATGGTGGCTCAAAAAAAGCAGAGATTGTTGTTATACTAAATGAAAAACAAGCAATGAGAGTTATTCAAAATTCAAAAGTTGTTACGGTTCAAGATCTTGCAAGACAAACGGGAGTTAAGATTTCTGCAGCAAATGCTTTCCTGATAGATTCAGCAAGTAAAGGAATTGTAAAACGAGTAGGTGGTTATTCTGGCCATCATTTGTATCAAATGACTTCCTCATAGATACAAAAAACATCTCCAGATTTCACTTCATTTAACGCATCCATGTCTCCGTTGAGCTTGCCAATTGGGGTCATGGTCTTTGTAAACACGGCATCATTTAGAAAAAAGCATATGCTTCCTGTGGAGGGTAAAAATGCCACATCGCCTCTTTTAAACTCGGATCTTGATCTTTCAATACCGCCGTCGACATGAGTTTCAAAATATTTGATGCTCTTTCCCAACAGATGGGCATGTCCTTCCAACGGCAAAGATCTCATTATCGTTCCCACAGTTCTTGGCGACAAGTGACGTTTAAGATCACATGAAATTTTTGCCTTGCCTCTGATTTCCAAAATGAGATGCTTTCTAGATACTGACTGTGTACTCAATTCGTACTTTAAAATGATTAGATTATATAACGTTTTAAGAAAACTTGGTTACTTGTCTGATGTCAATAAAACTGGAGTTTTAGAACCTGCACAAACTGAAGAAGTTTTAGATTTGGAACCTGAAGAAAATGCTGGATTAAACAAAGCTTTAGAAACTTATCGAAAACTTATTGATAGAAAAGATTTGGTAGAGCCACTTACTGACAAAGAACAAGATGATCTAGAAAAAAAAATCAAAGAGATTGAAGAAAGAGACGTCATTGAAAAAATTGAAGAACATGATGCTGTAGAGGTTCCTTGTGAAAAAGGTCAAATCACAATCGGGCCGCCAATATTGACAAGGTTTGAAAAGGCAAGGATCATGGGTGCAAGAGCATTGCAATTATCCCTTGGTGCACCTCCATTCATTGCAATCCCAAAGACCGCAAGAATATCTTTGGATATCTCTATGGAAGAGCTTGAACAACGAGTTATACCAATTACAATCCGAAGAGTTCTCCCAAACGGTGATTATCAAAACATACCAATTGATTACTTTGAAAAGTGAATCATTGGTCGATAAAACTTAAAAGAACATAAAATTGCTAATTAGTGAACAATGCTCATGGAAGAGATTACTGAATCGCACGGTCAAGAGCAGACCAAAAAGTCTGATGAAACCAAAATTGAAATTGGGAATTACCCCGTAATGCAATCCGCACTTGACGTATTGGAAGTTTTGGGTAAGCACGGAAGGATAATTCTTCGTTCTAGGGGGAATTCTATACCAAATGCAGTAGCCGTAGCAAACATCATAACTGAAAAAATGATGGAGGGTAATTCCAAAGTTGAAAAAATCACTCTTGATACTGTAGCAGCTGCAGGTATAGGAGACATGACATCTACTGTAGAAATTATTCTGATTAAAATTTAGTAAACGCTTCCGGGTCCTTTGAGAAGCATGTTTTCACATTCCTTACAAACTTGTTCGTCAATGTTTGATTCCAAATTATGATGTATCTCACAAATCAGTAAACTTGACTTGATATAGTTACAAAGCCCGATAAATTTTGAAAGACTGGATGGCGTATATGCCCTGTCTGAGGAAAGTCCTTCGCTTAACTCCTCGATCATTATGGCAACTTGTTTCTCTGCCAAAAGTTTGGCAATCAACGATGGATCTCCTCTGGTCCCGCGTATGTAATTGCTGATTGCAGCTTGAGTTACTCCGAGCATTTTGGAAATCTCATCCTCACGAATATCATGATCTTCTGCAAGCTTTTTCGCAAGAATGGCTCGCAATGCAGGAATCAGTGTTTTTGATTCTATTTCCGCAGGAAGTAGCATTAATTCCCAAGCCTGCTATAATGAATTTAAAGTTTGCAATGACAATGAAGATCATGCTGACGATGTCTTTAGGCATAGCTATTTTAATTTCAAGATCTTGCCCATAGCGTTGGATGATTTTTCAAAAAATCTGTACGGTATTTTGGAAGAATCGTGCAATTCATCAAAATCAAATCTGATCTCTCTGTCTGGTGGATTGGACAGTTCTGTAATCGCGTATTTTCTCAGGAAAAGAAAACCAAATGCTGTGGCGGTGATTGCAGATGATTTTGTTTCCACTGATTTGACATACTGTCAGATGATTTCAAAGGAAATGCATTTGCCATTGACAATCTTTAATGTAAAAACTGATCTGATTCTTGAAGCAATAGAAGAAACGATCTGCATACTACGAAATTTCAACGACATAGAAATTAGAAATAACGTTGTAATGTATTTGGCAATAAAATGGGCAAAAGAACATGGTGAGAGATCAATCATTACGGGAGACGGGGCTGATGAACTATTTGCGGGATACAGCTTTCTTGTAGGCAAATCCGAAGACGAACTTGAAAAGGAAATCCAACGAGTTTGTTCAATCATGCATTTTCCTACCCAAAAAATAGGAAAGGCTTTGGGGGTGGACATAGAATCTCCATTTTTAAATGAAAAAATAGTAAAACTGGCCAATGAGATTCCTGTAAATTTGAAAGTTGCAAATGAGAATGGAAAAAGGCATGGAAAATGGATAATTCGCAAGACTTTTGAGAAATATATTCCACATCAAATTGCATGGCGGGAAAAATCTCCGATGCAAGATGGTTCTGGAACTACTGGACTGACTGCTTTGTTTGAGTCAATTATACCCGAAGAAAGATTCGTTGAAAAAAAATTGACAGTTAAAAAAGATGATGGTGTTGTAATTAGGAGTAGGGAATCCATGTACTATTATGAGATTTTCAAAAGACAATTTGGTTCACCTGTGGATGCTGGAATCGAGGATATCTGTCCGTACTGCAAACACGTTACGGGTAAATCAAAATTTTGCAGAATGTGTGGTGCTTTCCCGATCTAGGTGTTCTTTTTGTACTTGCGGGGTTTTTTGAGAAAAATTCGCCTACATCCGTCACAGCAAAAATAGATTTTCTTCCCGTCATGATCATGAATTAATGACAATTCCTCATCTAATTCAATTCCACATACTGGATCTACTGGCATGGTCTTTTCACTCTGTGATTTCTATTTATACATTCAGCTATGGGAGTTTTGATGTTGATTGCACGGATGGTTTTTTGAAATAACACTTCTGGCAAAAGAGATAAAATTGATATGATAATCCTCAAAAATTTTGAAATCTGAATGGTCGATTTTTAGATCTGTAACCACTCATACCACTTTTATCAAATAAGCAAAATTGATGTGAAACTCTACTCCCAATTAAAACTCTAGATACGAAATCATATTTACTCAGGATTGAACTATTTCAAGAATTTTTTTTGGAAGCACTCCATAATCTGTATCTGGCTCGGATACAACATACAAAATGTCGCTGTTGATTAAAACACTGATTACAAGTGCACGCTCACGAGAAGCCATGGCAAAATTTACCTGGCCAAGTTGTTTGTCAAACTCTTTTCTCATTTTCACACGCAATGCAAGTTCCATGAAAATCATTTCATCGTCTTTTTCGCTTTCTAACGGCTCAACATTTTCCTTCATCCCTCCAGATATCATGCGACCTTGCTCGCTAATCACCCCGACAAATCTAATTTTGGGATCAATAGAAAATATGGAATCACATATCTTTGCATAGTCATAAATTTTCTCAGACAAACTTCTAGTCGTTCTAAAAATCACTCATTTATTACCTTTCTATGCTATAACGTATCTGAATATCTAAACTTCTACGATGTGAGTTTTTTGACTAATGCGAGAAACTCTGATTCAGACAATGGGGGGACTTTCATTATTTCAAGATTTTCAGAAACATGCTCTGCAGACTTTTGTCCTACCAGAGGAGCCAAAACGCCTGGTGATGAGCGAATAAACTGCAACGCTCGCTGAGATGGTTTTGAATTGTCGAATTCAGGCATTGTGCCGGGAGTTAGTAGCCTGCCTTGCATGAAGGGAACGCTGGTAAACACACCAATACCCAATCTTACGGATGCCTCCAAAATGGAAACTTGCTCACTTCCGAGTGTCTGGTTCTTTGCGAGTAGGGCCTGATCATAACTCATGTTGTATGGCAGCTGGATGAATCTAAATCCGTGATTATCTCCTCCCACTTCTTTTGCAATACTTACTGTGTCTTCGAGGGAGAGGTACTGTGGATTATCTTTTGCAACTCTGAAACATTCCCAAGTTGCCATGCCGTAAAATTTAATTTTTCCCTCTTGACGCTTTTGCTCATACATCTTAAAAACAGATTTTAAATTCTCGATAAACTTTTCTTTGGAGATATCTTTAATTTGTCCCTCTACACCGTTGTGAAGATACATTAAATCAATACATTCCATTCCCAAGTTTTTCAAGCTGCGGTCTAATTGATCAGATAGATACGACGTAGTCATGCAGTGGTATCCTGATGTGACGTCTCCCTCTTGTATGACTCCCTTTTGAGAATACTCTTCTTTTACATATTCCCAGAAGCCAAGTGCAACATCTGCATCATTTGTAACGTAACCGTTTTTAGAACTTACAAATATCTGATCACGTGTGATTTTACCCTCTTGTATTAATTCTGAAATTGCCTTTCCAACGGAACGTTCTGCCTTTTGAGCTCTATAGTTTATGGCAGTATCTATTACATTAATTCCAGATTGAATCGTCTGCTTTACTGCACCTGTTACTAACTCATCAGTTTTGGAGTCTGGATCTCCAAGATAAGTCCCAATTCCCACATTTGAGAGGTATATGCTTTGAAATTCCGTAAAATTTTCTTGATTGATGCCTGAATTATCTGCAAATTTCTTGGTCCCTTCTGCGGTTCCAAATCCTGATATCATGAAAAACCTGTTTTATCACTAAATTTATGTCTACGACCTTGAAATATGCACCCTGAAAATCCATGCACATTCTTAATTCCAATAACATAGACCAAGCATGACTTGATTTCCGATTAGAATTCAGTCGGGTCGGTCTTTATGGTTTTACGATCAATTTGGTTATATGATTGGGGTTATACTATAATTTGGTACAAAATTTCTAGTTTTGCAGTTCTGTTACTTTTCCAACAAACCATTCGTTGAGTTGCGTAACTGAATTGGTAAATTGTTTACTGATGTTGTCTAACTGCTCTTGCAGAAAATCAACTTGTTTTTGCAGTTCCTCGTTTGCTTGCTCCAATGTGGATTTTTCATTTTCTAATTCATTAACCCTGGTTTCCAATTCCTTGATCCTTTTTTCAGCTTCATTTAGATCATTAATCTTGTCTTGAGTTGTTGGCTTACCACCGGTTGACGTTTCTGAAACACATACGTCATCTTCACGTAATACGTCTCCGTCGCTGCAAATTGTGACTGGTTCTGGGGTGGATGCTGTTACTTGAAATGAGATTGTTTCTTCAAAATTTCCTAATCTAATTAATTCTCCGGTTCTTTGTAATTGATTGTTATCGTCTTTGACATATTCATCATGTACAAATGCAATTCTAACAACATACTCTCCCATTACCCAGGTATTTGGATCGATGTGAAATTCCTCTTCAAGTTCTTCATTGTCTGTAAGAGATTCATCTCCAATCCTATTTCCTTGCAAATCAATAATTTCAACTAGAATCAATGGGTTGTTACCTTTCGGTATCTCTAGATTACCTGTGACGATTACTGTATCTTTCAACATGTATGTATTTTTGTCAGTTGCAATTTCAGCTTCGACCTGAGAAATTCCCACAGCCAAGACTGACAGTATCAAAAGCATAGATAAGAGTAGTTTCAATCCTTATTCCACCAGTTCTTATCATGGTCATGATCATCTATCACTTCAACGTCACTTCTTTGGTATACTAAAACTTGAGAGCCTATGCTGATTTCCGAATGCTTCTTGAATGTAATTGTCACCGGAAGATCATCTGATTTTAAAATATGTAAAATTGCATCTTCTTTACTTGCAACATAATCCATTGTCTTGGAGTTATCATCGTTGATTATTAGCCAACCCCCGTCACCCTGAATGATTTCCTTGAAACTGACAATTTGGGTTCCCATTGACATTCCTCCTGATTTTTTCATGACTACGATCTTAATTTCTCATAGTTAAAGGAAGCGGAGAAATCGTTAATCATGTTAAACCTAATTTTTAGATGTGTCTAGTGTTGAACCTCGGATTACAAAATTCATGTTTGAGCAATTTCTACAAAAGATCTAATGGGCTAAAAAATGATCAGTAGGACAGTTTGGTCCTGAAACAATGAATTGAGAAGAGGTGGTTACAATGGATACAAACCAAGATAACTGTGATGGATGACGAAAAACAGGATGAGGTAAACATAGTGTTAGGATCTTTTTTTAGAATTTTGTATAGATACAATCTTTTTCACGATTACCATGATGATAAAAAAGAGAAAAACTGTATCTATTTTGTAACAAGCAAAGGAATTTCGGCGATACTGGAGGTTACATGTGATGACTGATGAAAACATTGGTAAATCCTCAGAAAAGAAAATGATTAGTTCTGCAGAAAGATGCGTATGTGGGCATATCGTAAGGGATCATACAATACGCATGAAGAAGAGACTCATGAACTCCTGGGTAACTACGGAATGCAATCTGTGCAAATGTGAAGATGTTCGTGTAGAATAACGGATACAAAATTCTCAATGAGTTATCTGATTGGTTTTATTTGATTTAATCATGGCAAAATAAGAACCTGTAAATTTCTTCTTACAAACAATTTATACTTTAATTCTTATTCTTGTAATTGTTGCATTTTACAAAGTAGAAAAATTAAGATTTTAGATTTTGATTGTAGTTGCCATTGTACTAATGAGTATTGGAATGGATTCTGTGATGGTGTAATTCTAATTATGATCTATTGGATTCTAATTTTTATCCTGAGCCTTCTGATCGTGTGATTATTTATGTGGCATACTTTGTAGGTGATTCTATGTCATGGATATATCTAATTCAAAAACGATCCGAGACTGGAATGCGAGACGGTCTGTAAAAACATGATGACTTCTAAGAATGGGGATCATTTGGAGGATATTTGATAAATGGATTATGCAGATATTCTGAATGTTATGATGTGGATTGTTGCATCTGGTGTGGCCTTGGTGGTGGGAAGTTCCATGGTGCTACTATTCAATTCATTTCAAAATCACGAAATGAATGTGAATGTTCGGTTAAATCACAACGAATATGATGAATTCTATGATGCATCTGACCTTATTCAATCTGAGAACATTGGTGAGATGAGATGTGAAACCAAATAATCCCTCACAAACAAGGGATCCTACTAGATCCTGGACTTGTCTATGTTAAAATGACAATGAGTGCATGTTGGTTCGTTATCATTATATTCCAGAAAACAGTTCTTGCATTTCTTCATGAGTATATCTGTGAAGTATATGGTAAAAGGAATTATTCACATGAACGAATTCTTCGTACTGGTTATATGCAAAAATCTGTTAATGTGATTGTGCAATGGTGCGACAACATTACTTGTTTATCGTTTACCTGACCGTAGGCCCGAAGATTAATGCGTCAACTTGCCATGGGAATCATTCTTGGCACCATTGCATTTTATCATGATATGTTAAGTTCACAGTCCAACTAGCAGGCTCACTATAAACAATGCCCCCGTTATCCTTCCAAACATCAAGGTGGATGACATGTGGGGTATGAGGTCTTTGATGCAATCATAGTTCCTGTGCAATCCTATTCCGGACTTTATCATCAACGGCAGGCTTAGAAACACAATCAAAGAAAATGCCGGAAACATATTTGCTGATACGCCGATAACTGTTGCAGAATACGACACTATGGGGAAAATCCAAATCAGTTTTGCAGCGTTTTCTTTTCCTGCCATGATGACCAGCGTCTTTCTTCCCTTGGATTTATCGGCGTCGTGATCCGGAAATGATGCGATGAAAAGCACCAACGATGACAGTGAGCCAACTATTATGCCTGCAAGAATTGATTCTGTGGATATTTCACCTGTCTGGATGAAGAAAGTTCCAATCACTATCATGCATCCCTTTACTGCTACAAAAAATTCCCCTAATCCTGAATCTACAATCTTTGTGGAGTAAAAGTAAATTGATAAGATTGCAAATCCCAATATCACTGCGATGGTAATGCCATCAGTGATTACAAAGTATCCTCCAATCGCAGAACCTATGATCAAAAATGCTACTCCTGCACGATATACGGAAGATGGTTTGAGCAATCCCTCAGGCAATACGCCAGTACCTCCGCTCATCTTTGTTCTGGTGGTCTTGGTATCTATGCCTCTCTTAAAATCCCAAAAGTCATTTAACAAGTCTACGCTTGCATGCAGTGCCATCACTCCTGCAAACGTCAAGATTGCCTCGAGAATATCAATGGATGAATTCTGCCACCAATTCAGGGCCAAGGCAACGGAGACTGCGATAACTGATGCAAGAAGGAATCTTACCCTGATTACCCTTAACCATACAGACAGCATCAACCATGATGACGGTTTTTCAGTATAATATTCATGAGTTTCATACCTGTAGTTCACAGTTTATATCAAAAATAAATAAAAAATGTCCGTGATAATCGGTAAAATTTTAGAAGGGGAGAAAACTGTACGATTTAACCTTGACATTCATTGCTCTAATTGTGGTAAACAAGTTCCGGGAGGGATGAAAACTGGAGAAAAATCTTACCAATCCAAAGCATTCAGTCATGATCTAGAAGAATTCCTCAAAAATTATCTTTGCGGCATATGCCGGGATAAAAAAAGACAAAATCGTTAGGAGATTTTGAATTTCAAGTTGGTTTTTTGAATGCCGTGAAAAAAATTTAAAAATTGCACAAAAATTTGTCTTGTTTTATAATTTCACTGTGACTAAATATGTGAAATTGTGTCGGTAAATAATGAAATTAAATGTTATTCAAAATGACTCTAACGTATCCAGGGCTGGAGAATTTCCGTGTGACACATGTGATACAAATTGCTGTAAAGAATATACGATATTTGTCAACGCTCATGACATTTACCGACTATCCTTTGGATTGGGATTAAACCCTATGAGTTTTCTTGAAATCTACGGGGCAAAGGATTATGATCTTGGAATATGTGTGGAAGAAGGTTTACTAGATCTTGCTTTAAAACAAAAGGATGACCACTGTATATTTCTTGAAGAGTCCAAAGACATCTTCAGATGCACTGTAAATGACATCAAGCCCAGTGTGTGTAAATCATATCCGTTTCAAATGAAAAATGGAAAACTAATTCAGATGAGTACCAAGATGTGTCCTACAGACTGGGATACGGGGGAGTTTGAGGCCATGATGACAACTCATCTAAAAAAGGATGAAGATGAATGGAGGTTTTATCATGCACTTGTTCTTGAATGGAATACAAAATTTTCTGCAAGACAGTCATTATCCTCATTTTTGAAGTTTATGATGGATAAAGTATCATCAGAATTTATCAAGGTTTGATAACTTATCTTGTTCTTGAATGATCAAAATTTTTGATTAAAATTTGATTGCAAGTGTGCAGTGCATTGAAACGTGTATGGGAGAAAAGATCCTACATAAAATTATGGGCTAAGATTATGTTTTTGAAGAAATAGTTAAATTATTTTAAAAATGAAAACATGGCATGATAAAGTCAATTTCTGACATCCTTGAGAAATTGGAAGAGCAGTCAATCTTGGAAAAATCAAAAAAATTTGATATCTCTCCTGAGGATAGGATGCTTGCAATCACAAAAGAAACTGGTGAGTTACTAAACATGATTTTATGTCTTACTGGTGCAAAAAATATGCTTGAAATTGGAATGTCTACGGGATATTCTACTATGTGGTGTGCAGAGGCAATACGTAAGCAATCTGGTAAAATTATCACTATTGAACAAAATCAAAACAAGATCAATAGGGCAAAGGAAAATTTTCAAAAAGCTGGAATTGCTGACATAGTCACGATAAAGAATGGACTGGCATTGGGCATACTTCAAGATCTAAGTTTACAAAAAGAATACCGTGATTTTTTTGACTTTGTCTTCATTGACGCTGACAAGGAAAATATCATTGAATACTTTGATTTGATTTTACCCCTGACATCTGTTGGTGGGGTAATAGTCACTGACAACATGTTGTATCCTGAAAAATATCGTGAAGACATGAAAGTTTTTTCAGATTACTTGAAGCAAAATCCAAAACTTCGAACAATCATGACGCCTGTTGGCAACGGGGAAGAAATAACGATGAAGTTAAAATCGTAATTACCTTTTCATGTTATTTTAAAATTATTTTCTTAAAATCAAAAATGTCTGAAATATGTGGATGATTTATCAGTTCTACGTGTCATTATTAAGGAAAAATCACGTAAATTGATTATGAAATCAAACAAAACTCAATCAAAAGATGTGTCCTTGACAATTGACGCTTTGCTGGATATGACAACAAGTGCTTGGAATGACATCAAATCCTCTAAACTGGAAATCAAAGTAGATCCTATCTGAAATAATTAAGATTTGATTCATCTGCTTTAATTGGTTATGACTTGGTAGTGCCCGTCTGATAATTTTGATTCATACAAATTACCTTTGCACATTGTAGATCTTTATTTTGAGTATGTCGGTAATGTGTGATGTATTAAACTAGGGATTCATCGCTAACTTCTATTGGTTTTCTTCCCATGAAGCCTGAATCTTTTTCATGCCAGAATTTTATTACAGTCTCGCCATACTTCCAACATAGCCATACCTCTTCCTCAAATCTTTTTGAAGGAAAATCTAGCAGGCCTTGCTCTACGTTTTTTACGACGACTCCTGTATTTTCTAATATTTCAACTGATTCGTAAAATTTTGTAATTGCGGAATTTAACTTCTGTTTTAGATTCACGTATGATTCAAAGGAATTTGTGGTTGAGATGCTCATCTGTAATTCTTGTTCTATCTTTTTGACTTCGGTATTTTTTGCCAACGAGTACTCAAACTTTTTTATCACGTCTGGCAATGCCGCATTTGCTTGCTTTGTGGTAAAAAATGAGAACATGAATTTGCTGATAAAATGGGACTAAAAAACTTAGGTGCAAATTTATTAAGAAATGATTGTATATGAAACTCATGGGTGAAGATCAGCTGGAGGAATTGATTCTACAAGTAATTAACGGGGCCGTATCGACAATTCCTTCGTATTTAGAAGAGATCAAGGAAAATAAAGAAACGCTAAAGGTGGAAAATCCACAGGAATTTGTCTATGGAATAGTCATGGGTATGGCACTAGGTATGGGAGGCGCAATTCTAAGTTCACAAAAAGAAACACCTACTGAAGAAGATCAAATAATGATAAGAGATCTTGTATACAAGCACATACCTGACATAAGAGAACGAATTTTCAATTGATTGAATTCATCATAAATGAAACACAGTTTCTACAGGGACTAGAAGAGGCAAGACTAGCTACGTCTCATGATGACGTGCCTCACGTAAAACCTGTATCGTTTGTATTTCTAGATGGGATGATAATCATAGCCACGGATTACAAGACACGGGCATATGAAAATGTCAAATTAAATCCCAATGCAAGTGTTGTAATTGACATTTACAACTCGGGGAATCACAAGGCAGTCTGCATTCAGGGCAAAATAGAAGTCGTTGAAAACGGTTTGGAATTTATCACATTGTATGGTATTTTTCATCAAAAATTTGCATGGGTAAGAAAAGAACCTTGGAAAGAAAATGAAGCGCCATTTCTAAAAATTATTCCAAACAACAAGGTTAGCTGGGGATTAAAGTAAGAATTCTATTTTTGAATTTGTTTTCTTGTATGTGTGATTGAACTCGTAAAACTTCACGCTGCAATATTCCAAGCAATTAAGATATGGTAGCAATTAAAATTCACAATGTCAAATAAGATAAAATGTTCGCATATTCTTGTAGAAAAACAAAGCGAATCACTTGCAATTCTAGAAAAAATCAAAAACGGTGAAAAATTCGGCAATCTGGCAAAAGAATTCTCAACCGATAAGGGCAGCGGCAAAAAAGATGGAAACTTGGGTTATTTTACAAAAGGCATGATGGTTAAACCTTTTGAGGATATTGCTTTCAAACTTCAAGTTGGGGAAATTTCAGATCCTGTCAAGACAGAATTTGGATATCACATCATCAAAAGATTTGGATAACTGTTCTCAAAATTTTACCTCTTCACTTTGAAAATTATATCTGTTGGTGGGGTGAATATTTCTAAACACTCTAAATTGGTTTTCACGTCTTGCTAATCTTACATCTGTTTCTCATGCTTCAAAGTTGTAACGCTGGTCAAGATCTTCTTTCATGCATTGGGGTGGGATAACATTAACTGAATATCCACTATACAACAAATATTTCATACATAACATTTTTTTCATTCATGAAATCCAGTCAATCATGGTACTGTCTGAGAAGATGATAGATGAAATTTTGTCATATTTAGAAAAATCCATCAATAACCTTGCAATCGAAGCGTTTGAGAACTTGGAAATCGAAGGGGGATTTTCAGGGGTGGATGATTTCCTTCAAAATCAATTTGACTTGAGATTGGAGAATTTACTGATTGCAAAGAAGAGCAGCATACATCATTTGGAATCTGGAATGAAAAATAAGGTAATTCAAAGAAAGCAAAGAATTTTTGACAGCATTGCAAAACGGTATGAAAACTAGAGAAATGCGTCTAGTCCAGTCTTTTTAGATTCAATCCCCTGATTCTTTTCTAGAATTTGTGTCATTTGACTTCCCATGGATTTTGCAGCAGTCATCTTTCGTCGCCCTATCCAATAGTATGTCTCATCAATGGTATTTTTTGCAATCAGCACAACTAGCTTTCCTGTGTCTTTTCTGCCTGTCCTTCCCCTCCTTTGGATAAACCTTACAGAGCTTGGAACGTTGTCATAGAAAATGACCTGGTTTACCTCTGCAATATCCAATCCCTCTTCTCCAACGCGAGTGGCTACCAAAACTCTGAAAAGTCCGTCTCTAAAGTTCTGGACTGTTTCAATCTGTTTCTTTTGTTTCAATCCTGTCACACCAGCTTTGCCAATCAGAATACCTGCGGAAATTCCCAGCTTGGTGAGTTGATTGAAAATCAGGTCGACTGAATCCCTATAGCTTGTAAAGATCAATACCTTTCCTGAAACCGATTCTATGATTTCTTTTAGCTTTGGAATCTTTGAGTGTTCGATTCCGTGTGATTGTGCCTCTTTTGCCAAATGAATGGCCCTTGTAAAATTGGGATCAAGCTCAAACAGATCTTTTACCCCTATGCCCTTTTTCGCTTGTGCGCGAGCACAGAATTTTAGAAATGGCGTGATTCCATGTGCTTCGAGAATGTTTAGTGCATAATGAATTCGGATTGCCGTGAACAGAGGTTTTGCTGAGCGTCTGTTTTGGGACAATACAAACGGCCTGTTTCTTAGAAGGGCCGAAAGGGATTGTTGTTCTGTCAGGCGAATGCCGTTTTTTCTTAGTGTATTGTACCTTTCATCCAATGCCAATTTAATCAAAGATTGAATTGTTTTTAGCTCTGGTGGAAGCTCAACGTTTATCCACTCTGTATCAGTTTTTTGCGTGTATGGTTTTACATCTGGGCTGTCTTCTGTTCGTTCTGCAACGCTGGTAATCCTAAGCTTTGTCAAAATTTCAGTGGCCTTTTCCTTTTCGCTTGGCAATGTGGCCGTCATCCCAATAACCCTAGCAGATGAATCCTCTAGACGTTGCGCAATGCCGGAATATGCATAATCTCCTACAGTTCTATGAACCTCATCAAAAATTACAAGGTTGAACTGTTTTGAAGATACAAGTTCCCTGTTCAGATCATTTCTTGCAATTTCTGGCGTAGCGCAAATTATGCTACTGGCCCAAAGCTGGGCTCTGTGTTGAATTGTATTCTCGCCTGTAATTAGGGAAATATCCTCTATCGTGAGATTGTTTTTCAGAAATTCATAATGCTGATTCACTAAGACTCTTGTAGGGGCCAAAAACAGGACTCCTCCTGTTCCCTTTGAGAGATATTCTGCAATCACATGTAATGCTACCGCAGTTTTTCCTAAACCTGTGGGTAATACAACGATGCAGTTTTCTTTGATTGCCTGCTCTGCGAGATTTACCTGATAGTCTCTTTTCTCAATAGAGTTTTTTTGAACGTGTTTTTTTTCGACAAATTCAGTCATTTGATACACAAAAATCAAAATTTATTGATTTTATGCTTTCGTATAGAATTGTTGAGCTGTTACTATACACTAAATCCATTTTTTCTACAAAAAAGAAATAGAAGATTTACCATGCCTGTCGTCTTGCTAAATCTTTGAAGAGTTGACATAACATATTTTGTAGATGGGTTTCGTGTGCCCGATTCAGATTCCTGATTTTTTATGTTCAGGAAATTCTGATCAGTATTGAGATGTAAGTTTTGTCAAACCGGTTTGCTACCTACGCATTTTACTAATAAAGAAAATCCGTATTTTTCAACAACTCTTCAATTCAAATTTTAATTGTTAGGTATGACCTAAAGTACAAAGATCTTTTGATATGTTGTCTGAATCCTCGTGAAATCTCACATTTATTTCATAAATATGTTCTGAATTTCTAGAAAAACCAACTAATTATTGCATATGCGCCAATTACAACCATGACTCCGATTGCACCAAGTAATCCCACCTTTACTGCGTTAGGTAAACCTTCTAAATCCACTATCTATCGTATTGGTTATTTGTAATTTAAGTAATCAGATTCTGGAATATTTTTATTTTGTTTACAAGTGATAAAGATAGAAAATGTACATCTAGTTGTTGCAGCAGTCATGAGGATGTATCAAAGTTTTAATCAACATGGATTTCCTATCTTGATATGGCTGATCTTACTACATATGAAAAAATAAATGAAGATATTAAATTTACAGAAGAAGAAACGGTTGAACTTTTGAAGTTAAGTGAAAAGGAAATATTGGTTTTGATTCTTTCTGAATTGAAAAAAATATCTGAGAATACTAGTAAAAAATAACTTTAAGATCTTTTGAATGCTTATTCTCTCAATAAAATTCTGCGAGACTAGCGAACCACATAAAGAATAAACATGTACTATTCTTCAGTTCTCTATGAAAGAAAGGCTTGATGAAGTAGTACAATTTGATAGAGAAGTTTTTAGAAATAAAGTCCATGAGCGATACTTGGGATATCAGGGAGAATTACAAAGAACCACCGACCAAAAATCAGAACTGTTCATACAATTGAATTACTTTCAATCGTGCGTGGAGGATTCTATGGAATATCTGCTTAAAACTGAAGAGGCTAGAGACATACCTCAAGGAACTATTATTCGTATATTGTCTGCTCGAGGAATTCTAACTTCAATATGTGCAAAGAATGCTATGAAAGTTAATAAAATTAGAAATATTTGCACACATACTTTTCATGATCCATCATTGAATACCAAAGTGAAAGAAAAAATTGAGGAAATAAAACAAGATTTCAGTATGGGTGATATTCGACATAATCGTCCATATCGTCCCACTCCAGAACAAATGCAAAAGCAATACGATAACTGGGATATGTTTCAAAAATTAGATTTCATTATTTGTAATTTAATCGCGGTCATTGAATTCAATGTACTAAGTTCAAAAGACTAGGGCATGATTTCTTTATGTAATCATAAAATACAATTCAAATTTGTCAAGATTAAAGAAAAACTTATCTTGTTACCAACTAAAACTATGTGATGTCTGTAACTGAAATTAAAAATTTAGAACATGCATGTCAGAAAATTTTGGATCTTCCAAAGATTAGATTTGTTGGAATACTGAATAATATGGGCAACAAGATCGCAGGCAGTTTTAAAGAAGGGGTTGTCTCGTTTCTTCCAGATAAGGAAAATCATAGGATGTATGTTCAACTGATGCTTGAATATATGATGAGAAAAGATTTTGATGATGGATTGGGAGGTATAGATTATATCGTTTCAAGGAGAACTAATGTGACCATGATTAGTATTCCGACTAAAGAATATCTTGTTTTAATATCTGCAGAACGAGATGTTGATACTCAATACATTATTGAACAGGTAAATTTGGCATTTACCACGCTTCCAGACATTAAACCCTAGAGTGTTAACTTAGGATGGTATATTGCTATTGAAATTTGTCAAATTGACTAAACATAGTTTACTAATGATTACAAATAAAATCTAAATTCTTTTAAAAATTGTTTTTCGATACTGGATGTTTCTGCTGTTATTGTATGAAAAATGCTGTGTCTTATTCACTATTGTATGAATAATGTCATTCATGTATCTACTTGATATCTTTGTTGATCGCACAAATATTTCAATTATGGTGATCCATATATTGAGCCGTCAAGCAGTACTCGTGTGAAAGTTTCGTTTGACAGGCCAGATTGGAATGAATATTTTATGCTTCAAGCGGAACTTGCCAAACTACGTTCAAACTGCTTAACTCGACAAGTAGGTGCAGTCATTGTACGAAACAACAGACAGCTGGCAACAGGATACAATGGAACTCCTCCAGGAATCAAAAATTGCTTTGAGGGTGGATGCAAGAGATGTCAGCTCAGAATGGAAGGAAAGATCGAATCCGGAGCATCTCTTGACAGGTGCTTGTGCAATCATGCAGAGGCTAATGCAATCATGCATTGTGCAATTTTGGGAATTGAAGCAGGGATTAAGGGGGCAGTCCTATACACGACATTTGTTCCATGCCTGGAATGTACTAAAATGGCAATTACGATTGGAATCAAAAAGTTTGTTTGCCTTGATGCATATCCGGAAACAGACTATGATCTGCTAAAGGAAGCTGGGGTGGAAGTCGTTCATCTTGATAAAAGTAAGATTGAGAGGTGGGCAAAAGAACTAGTTACAAAATACGAAAATTCTGTGTGAGAAAATGCAAGCAAATACGGCAGATAGTAAAAAAATTGAATCAATGCCTCCCGCAATGCTTGTATCAGCTGCGTATGACAGTATTTCAAAATCAGCTGTTCTAAAATTTTATGAGCCAGAGTCTAAAAAACTGATTTTATGGCGTGATGAAACGGGTCACAGACCGTATTGTTTTTCAAGATTATCTCCCGAAGAATTGGATTTTCTTCAAGAAAGAGACGACGTGTTGAAAATTGAGTCCGTCAAGAAGTATGACTTGATAAAAGACAAGGAAGTATTTTTGTCAAAGATAGTTGCTGACAATCCTTTAGCAATAGGTGGAAATTTTGGAGAAAGCATTAGAAATCAAATCGAGACCTGGGAGTCTGACATTAAATATTATGAAACATATCTTTATGATCGAGAATTAATCGTTGGAAAGTATTACAAAGTAAAAGATGGGAAAATAATTTCACATGATTTAGAAATTTCAGGAGAGGTTAAACTTGCATTGAAAAGTCTACTGTGGGATAAGGTGGATAGCGATAGCATGGTGGATGCAGAAGAATTTAAAACGTTCATTACACAATGGGCAGATTTACTAAACCAGCCAATTCCAAGATTAAAGAGGCTCAGCGTAGACATTGAGGTTGAAGCAGTAGTTGGAAGAATTCCAGACCCAAAACTTGCAGAAAAAAAAGTTACGGCAATCGGACTAAAGGGCTCGGATGGATTTGATCAGATTTTCGTTCTCAAAACAGACGGGACTAAAGAAGGAACAAATGAATTAGAACCAAACATCAAAATCAAGTTCTACGAACTAACCGAAGAAAAACAAATGATAGCAGATGCGTTTGAAATAATCAAGACCTTTCCGTTTGTTTTGACATACAACGGGGATGAATTTGACTTGCCATACCTATACAACAGGGCAGAAAGATTGGGAATAAAAAATTCCGAAAATCCGTTTTACATGATGAGGGATTCTGCAACCTTGAAAGAGGGGGTTCATCTTGACTTATACAAGATACTATCCAATCGCTCGTTTCAAATCTATGTGTTCAGTCAAAAATATACCGATTTTTCCCTAAACAGTGTGTCCAAAGCATTGCTGGGAAAAGAAAAGATTGACTATGGATTAAAATTTGACGAATTGTCTCTTTATCAAACTGCTAATTATTGTTACAATGATGCCCTGCTAACGTATGAGCTTACAAGCTTCAACAAGGATCTGTTGGTTGACATTCTTGTCATAATTGCGAGAATTGGAAGAATGCCAATGGATGACATTGCAAGACTGGGGGTATCTCAATGGATTAGGAGTTTGCTGTACTATGAGCACAGACGACGAAATTGTATAATTCCAAAACGAGAAGAGCTTCAGAGAAGGTCAGAGGGAGTAATGTCTGATGCTGTGATCAAAGATAAAAAATATCGGGGAGGCTTGGTTGTTGAGCCAAAAGAAGGAATTCACTTTGATGTGGTGGTAATGGATTTTGCAAGCCTGTATCCCAGCATAATCAAGGTAAGAAACTTGTCTTATGAGACGGTTAGATGTGTTCATGATGAATGCAAAAAAGAAATCATTCCGCAGACTAACCATTGGGCATGTTCCAAGAAAAATGGCCTGACATCATTGATCATAGGCTCATTGCGAGACCTGAGGGTCAACTACTACAAGAGTCTGTCAAAAAAAGAAACTCTGACTGATGATCAGAGGCAGCAATACACAGTAGTCAGTCAGGCACTCAAGGTGATTTTGAATGCAAGCTATGGTGTGATGGGTGCTGAAATATTTCCATTGTATTTTTTACCTGTGGCAGAAGCAACTACTGCAATAGGCAGGTATACGATTTTAGAGACGATCAAGAAATGTGAAGCCATAGGAATCGAAGTATTATACGGTGACACTGATTCACTATTCCTTAAAAACCCAACACAAGAACAAATTCAACTTGTCGTCGAGCAAGCCAAAAAGGATCACGGCGTAGATTTGGAAATCGACAAGACATACAGATACTGCGTGTTGAGCAATAGAAAGAAAAACTATCTGGGAGTGACAAAGTCGGGCAAAGTCGATGTCAAGGGTCTTACTGGAAAAAAATCACATACTCCCGCATTCATCAAAAAATTATTTTATCAACTCGTTGAAATTCTATCCAACGTACAAACAATGGATGACTTTGTAAAGGCAAAGCAGCAAATTTCGGAAAAGATTGCCATATGTGGCAAAAAAGTAGAAGCAAAAGAAATCCCATTGGAAGATTTAACATTTAACGTAATGCTTAGCAAGGCGCCATCAGAATACGTAAAAACAATTCCTCAGCACATCAGAGCGGCAAAACAACTAGAGTCCATCAGGGAGATAAAGAAAGGGGATAAAATCTCATTTATCAAGATCCTGAATAAGCCAGGTGTGAAACCTGTTGAACTTGCAAAGAAAGAAGAGATTGATTCTAAGAAATACATGGAATTCCTAGAATCTACACTGGAACAGATTACATCATCAATGGATTTGGATTTTGATACGATGCTGGGAAAACCGAAGCAAACAGGATTAGACGAATTCTTTTGGAGCTAGAATAGGACATGGAAATTGACGGAACGCTACTCACTTTACTGGGAGTGTCTGCGGGAATCTTAATTCTTTCAGGCTGGGTGGAACAAATCTACAAAGGATACAAGACAAAAAGTCTAAAAGATGTCTCAAAATTTCTCATGATCTTTATCTCTGCAGGGGCATCTCTCTGGTTAATTTACGGAATAATAGTTTCTGACGTGTATATCATAGGCACAAACATCGCTGGAATTATTCTGATGATGATCGTATTGGGCATGAAGAGAAGATATGATGTAAAATTAAAGGTGAAATAAAACAATCCGGCCTTAGATGAAAAATTAAAAATTTGAGATGTTTTACAATAGGTTATAAAATGGTGATTTTTAGACGGAAGCATGTTTGTAATTAACTGCAAGAATTATGAAGAAATTTCTGGAGATAAAATAATCAAGTTTGTAAAAATAGCTGAGAAAGTTTCTAAAAAATACAACATAAAAATTGCAATTTCACCGCCACAGCATCTGATCGGTTTGGTTTCAAACAGCTCCATCCCAATTTTGGCCCAACATGTAGATGACTCTAAAGTTGGTAGTACTACAGGATTTGTAATTCCTGAATTGCTGAAAAAATCCAAAGTCAAAGGATCACTGATCAATCACAGCGAACATAGGATCTCAAGCAAAGAAATTGAAAAACTAGTTTTAAAATTAAGTGATCTAAAGATGATCTCGATTTTGTGCGTCAAAGATATATCGGAAGTCAAAAAATATCTCAAGCTAAATCCTGACTACATTGCAATTGAACCTCCTGAGTTAATCGGATCTGGAAAAGCAGTTTCTACAGAAAAACCTGAACTAATTGCAAAAGCAGCAAGTATAGTTAATGACTCAAAGAATAAGACAAAATTACTTTGCGGTGCGGGTATTGTATCTGGGGAGGATGTATCCAAGGCATCTGAATTAGGATCCGAGGGGATCTTAGTTGCAAGTGGAATCATCAAAGCAAAAAGTTGGAATAAAATTATTTCTGAATTTTCCAAGGCATTGGTTTAAAAAGCCAAATATTTTATCCAATTCTGCATGGTAAAAAACAAGCCCGTTTATGCATTTGAAGAAGCAGATAGTAGTAAGAGAATGCTTCTAGGTGGTAAGGGGGCCGGATTGAGTGAAATGACTCGATTAAAACTTCCAGTACCTCCAGGTTTTACGATCACAACTGAGGTTTGCAATCAGTATTATGATAACAACAAAAAACTCTCTAAAGATGTCATGCCTGCAGTAATGAAAAATATTTCAAAAATGGAAAAAAAGACTGGCAAGAAATGGAATTCTACAAAAAATCCGTTGTTGGTATCTGTTCGTTCCGGCGCTGCAATCTCAATGCCGGGAATGATGGACACAATTCTGAATTTAGGATTAAATGAAAAAACAGTGGAAGGATTTGCAGAACAGACAAAAAATCCCCGATTTTCATGGGATTCCTATAGGCGTTTTATCCAGTTGTTTGGAAAAGTCGTTTTTGGAGTAAATGATGAGAAATTTGATGAAGTGTTGGATTCTGCAAAAACCGAGCAGGGGGTTGCCGATGACAGTAAGCTAAGCGTAGAATCATTAAAAGTGATTGTATCTAAATACAAAAAAATTTGTGAGGATCATACCAAAAGAAAATTCCCGGATTCTCCTGATGAACAACTGACATTATCCATTGAGGCTGTTTTCAAAAGTTGGATGGGTGAGAGAGCGATAGTTTATCGTGAAAAAAATAACATCACCAAAGACATCGCCAATGGAACTGCAGTCAATGTTGTTACGATGGTATTTGGAAATATGGGTGATGACAGTGCAACCGGAGTCGTATTTACAAGAAATGGTCATAATGGCAAGAAAGAGATGGAGGGTGAATACCTAATCAATGCACAAGGAGAAGATGTTGTTGCAGGGGTAAGAACAGGAATGAGCATTGAATTATTAAAAAAGGATATGCCAAAATCTCATAAGGAATTGAGTAATGCATGTGCTAAACTGGAAAAACATTTCAGAGAACCTCAGGATATTGAGTTTACCATCGAGCAGGGGAAATTCTATTTGCTTCAAACAAGAACAGCTAAGATGAGTGCATCTGCATTGGTAAAAACATCCGTAGATATGGTAAAAGAGAAATTAATTGATAGAAATAAAGCGCTTACGAGAATACCTGCACAGCAATTGGAAGCATTGCTGCATAGGACAATGGATGAGTCAAAAGTTAAAGATTACAAATTACTGGCAAAGGGAATTGCCGCATCTCCGGGAGCTGCAAGCGGGATAGTTGAATTTAATGTCAAGAAAGCAATAGAGTTGGGCGATGCTGGAAACAAAGTCATCTTGGTAAGGAAGGAAACCAAACCTGAAGACGTTCCTGCATTCTTTTCATCAGAAGGGATCTTGACAAGTTTGGGTGGAAAATCATCACATGCAGCAATTGTCTCACGAGGAATGGGCAAGCCATGCATTGTAGGCTGTCCAGAATTAAAAATTAATTATGATGATGAAACCTGTATTGCAAATGGTGTTACGATAAAGGCCGGAGAAACAATCTCAATTAACGGAAGTGAAGGTACTGTTTATATCGGAGAGATCCCAACAGTTGAGCCAAAAATGACAAAAGACTTTGAACAAATTTTGACATGGGCACAGAAAACAAAGACATTGGGAATTAGGGCAAATGCGGATACGCCAGAAGGGGCAAAACTTGCAAGAAAATTCGGGGGTCAAGGAATTGGATTATGCAGAACAGAGAGAATGTTCAACGGAAGTGACCGGATCAACTTATTTGTAGATATGATAATGGCTGAAAACATTGAAGATCGAAACAAGATCTTAAACAAGTTAGGCCAATTACAAAAGAGTGACTTCATTGAAATTCTAGATGCCATGAAAGGCTATGAGGTGACAATTAGACTATTGGATCCACCTTTACATGAATTTTTACCAAATCCTGAAGAGTTGGTTGACAAAATTCAGAAGTTGGAGTCGAGCGGAAATTCCAATGAGGCAATTGAAGCAAAAATTGTTTTAAAAAGAGCTAGAGAACTCGCAGAAATTAATCCTATGATGGGGCACAGAGGAGTAAGGGTAGGTATTACGTATCCTGAAATTTATGAGATGCAGATTAGATCCGTGTTTGAGGCATTGGTGGAGTTGACAAAGAAGAAAGTCAAGGCACATCCACAAATCATGATTCCTCAAATTAGTAGTATCGCAGAACTAAATCATATCAAAAAAATCTATGATGCAATTAAGAAAGAAACCGAAGCAAAATACAAAATAAAATTAAAAATTAACTTTGGAACCATGATCGAAGTTGTGAGAGCTGCACTTACTGCAAATGAGCTTGCAACAACAGCAGAATTTTTCAGTTTTGGTACCAACGATCTGACACAGGGAACATTCAGTTTCAGCAGAGAAGATGTTGAAGGTAAATTCCTTCCAGAATACATGGAAAAGGAACTGCTTGAGCGAAATCCTTTCCAATCAATTGATGTAAGCGGTGTTGGCAGCCTAATAAAGATGGGTGTGGCCGCAGGTAGGGAACTGAGACCAAACATGGAAGTCGGAATTTGTGGAGAGCACGGTGGAGATCCAAGCTCTATCAAATTCTGTCACGGTGAAGGTCTAAGCTATGTTAGTGCATCGCCACATAGAATACCTATTGCAATTGTCGCAGCAGCACAGGCCGCAATTGAGCAACCAAAAAAAGCAAAATCTAAGGTCAAGCCCAAGAAAAAATAAAACGTACTATAAATGAGATTACCTATACGCGTAATTGTAATGTGACGAGTTTAAAAATTACATTTCTGCTAATTTCATGCATCATAGTCTGATTGATTTGTAATGACGCATACGGCGAATTTCAAATCTCTTTCCTGCTGGTAAGTGGGAATGCTTAATATCAAAAATTGTCATGATAAAAAATACCTAATGTTATGCGCAAGAAAAGAATTGATTTGAAACAAGATTTTAGAAATTATCGTTAACCTTAACTGATTACCTGGAAGGAAATTTTTAAAACCAAACAATCTATGATAAAGCGGATTGCTACCCAGAATTGATTCAATAAAGCAAATAAGGTTGAAAATAGGAATTACTCAAAAAAAACTTGCAAGTATAACTGGAGTTAGCACGTCCATGATCAATCAGATAGAGTCTGGAAGAAGTCAGCCAAGCTATGAAACAGCAAAGAAGATCTTTGAAAATCTTTCAAAATTGGAAGGCGAATCCTCTTCTCATACAGCGGGAGATTTTTGCAGTACTGACATTGTAAAGCTAAAGCCATCAAACACACTTCATGACGCAATCAAAAAAATGCATCAGTCATCAATCAGTCAGATTCCTATTTTTAGCGATTCAGACGTGGTAGGAATGGTATCCGAAGATGGAATAGTAAAACACTTGGCAGATTTAGGTGAGGCAGAACTGAAAAAATCTCGATTGGAAGACACCATGGAATCCGTTCCGCCCATTGTGGACTGGGATACGCCTGCAAACGTCTTGGTTCCGTTAATTCGATACTCCAAGTGCATCTTGGTCTCAAAAAAATCAAAAATCATCGGAATAATTACGGCTTCCGATACTTTGAAAATGATGGAATGATGAACAATTGAGATCAAATTGGCATACTGGGATAACCTTCTGGTCAAATACCTTGATCTGTGAATAAATTCTTGGGAATTCAAGATCTTGAAAAATTATTTTTTATTAGTCAGCAAATTAAAGAAATTGATGAAAAAAAACACTATGATTTTGTTATTGATACTGATACCAAGGAAGGTAAAACAAGAATAGTAATTGATGAGTATGGAACCTGGAAAAAAGTACCTTCCTTGACAGAAGAACAGGCCGACGATTATCGAAGAAAAGGTTTTCGTCAATTTGTACCTGATCTGATAGATTTCAAAAACAAAATTATCATAGAATATCAGGAAGAATCTGAAGGAAGGCAAGGGGTGTTACGTAGACGTGGAAAAATTTACAAAAAAGGCCATGATGAATTCAGTGATGAGGATAAGGATATCTTCTATGAATTGGCAAAGTTTAACCAATTAAAAATTTGGGAGAATACTGCGCCTGAAAAACAGAGTGAGGAGTTGAAAGAATTTTTGATGGCACTTTTGCCAAAATTGCCAAATGTTCTAATTGGTAAATAATCTTGAATACGATGTCACTAGTTGCACTTTTACGATGAGGATCTAGTAAGTGTGACTAGTGATGATATGGCATGTTGGCTGTCTTTTCAAACCCTGTCTATATTGTATTTGCCAGCCTTTTTCTAAAAACTGAGAAATCTTTACTTATCAATAATGAGTCAGGGTAATGGTTCGTGACCGCGCTTGTATCCGCTCCATTTCCTATACTCATAATCAGTCAGAGGAGACTCACAACCGCATTTACACATGGTCTTCATGTGTTTGATAATAAAAATAGGGTATTTTTACATTAGGTTTGCATTGTGTCAACCGCTCGTCAATATTTTTTTAATTTAATCAAAGACGGTGATAGAAAAAATGAAGAAAACTCAGAGAATAAATAAGTTAAGTATGGTTCTCCTGTAAGAGAAAAAATGGATTGTGAAAGATGTAATAGATCAGATGCAGAGGTGGGAAAAATTACTCGCTACAAAGAACATGATTGTAGCATGAATCTATGCGTAGACTGTATTGCCATAATTGAAAAACCATATGATGAAAAATGTACCCAGTGTGGAAAACTGGTGTGGAAAAACGGCGGTGCAAAAAAACACGAGGATCAGATTTTCTGCTTGCACTGCCACCAAAATATCCTGTCAAGCAAAGACAAAAAGCCAAAACCAAAAACTTCTATCCTTAAGAAAAGGAATTTTTGGTTTTCAGTAGGTCTTGCAATCGTCGGGATCCTCATCCTTACTGAATATATCTGATAAACAAACCGATTTCTATACATCCGAGATTCAGTTCGTCTTGTAAAGTTTGGATGTTATGGGTCTCATGATGACTCATGATGACGTATCGTTTTTGAAATAACATGAAATCTAATTTTCACCAATTAGTAAGAATGTCACATATCATTTTTTTACTATGGGAGGATAATCCATCCATCGACAGGAACAAATCATTGGTTATTTTTTGGCGATGTTAATTAGGATGAGAGCATAATTCTGCCAAAACCCCGTGTAATGATTTAGGATGAATAAAAGTTACTTTAGTTCCTGCAGATCCTGGTCTGATTTTACCTAAAAATTGTATTCCACAACCTTCCATGCGCTCTACTTCGCCCTCTATGTTGTCCGTCTCCAATGCCATGTGATGTAACCCTTCGCCCTTCTTGTCTAGAAACTTTTTGATTGGACTGCTATCGTTTGTTGGCTGCATCAATTCTACCCTGCCATTTTCCAAATGAATAATTGCAACTTTGACTCCTTCCGATTCCACAGTTTCAAATTCTATGCTGTCTGCACCGAGTGCTTCCTGATATATTTTGGATGCTTCTTCTACGTCATTCACTGCAATTGCAACATGATCAATCTTCATCTGGTTGACCTCATTGTTTGGATATTTTAAGGGTTTTATTTTATCCATTATTCATTAGAATGGGTGCCTGACAACAAAAATATTAAATATTTCCTAAAATTTGCAAAGAATATGGCTGAGGCAAGTATGGCGGCATTTGGTGCTGTTGCTGGAGTAGCAATAATGCTTGCAATAGTATGTTTTGTCATTCGTGGAAAGGGACATCACGACAATATCCCACACACTACAAAACAGTAAGCTTAGGATTCTTTCCCATTATTTTCATTTCACATGTTCAGATTAATTTGTGGTATGTGTTACTGCATGTATGTTAACGTGTATTTTCTAACAGTTGACAATTGCATCATATCATTTTCATTTCATGAATTATTTTACGATAATGTCTGCAAACCAGTCATTTTCTTTTTGATGAAATTCATTCTCTGTAAATGATTCCGAATCATGCTCCGTGTACCATTTCACAATGTATGTCTTTTCATCCAGCAATATTTCATCTCCTCTGGTTGGAGAATTTGGATTTTCTCCTGAATAAGCCTCCTGAAATGCGGGCCTGTCTGAAAACGTGCCTAGAAATTGCTCATCTTGGAATACTCTGTACCTCATTATAACATTCTATACGCATTGATTGTATTTGAATACTGTTCTTGCAAATTCCCATGTTCTGACACGTGATTTCCAATTTTACTACCCTAACATCTTTGCATTTGGAACCGAGCCCGTTAATTCTACTTTTCATCTTATTTTATAATCGCTTACCCTTTTTCTAAATTTTATGATTACAAAAAGACTTCAAATTGCACGCATTGCATTTGTGCACACTGTTATGATGTTCAGGTTGCCTCATTCCGAGAGAGATCATTGCAAACTTCTGCAGTGACACATGCAAGTATTGAAGAGAAAATGTATCCTGATAATCTGAAAATATTTTATATGATTCTCTTGTTTTTCTATCACAAATCCTTATCTGCCATTTCTTTCGTGAATGGGGCATTTCAAAGAAATCGTCATGACTTGGTTTTCTCTTTGCAGAATAACTGGAATTAAGATATGCCAAAACCTGTAGCAGTTGACTTGGATATGGCTGTGTCTTTTCATCATAAATCTGCGGTCTTCCTGTAAACTTGTCGTCTTGCACTACCAATGTTTCATCAACTCGAAGAATTTTATCAATTCTACCGGAAAGTGTGAGTAGTATGTTTTCAGATGGAAATTCAAAAGGCATCATCAATGTAGAAAAGATATTCTCTCGTGCAAACTCAATATCGGTTTCCTTATCTGTGATCTGTTCAATTGACACTGGTTCTAATTCTACATGTTCCTGCTCGTATTTTTCTTCTGCATGATGAGCATTTGTACCCAAAATGAGTGACTGTGTGGGTCTGGGCTTTACTCCTTTGATTGATAACGGGATTTTGTATTCGCAATAACCTAGAGAATCCGCAAAGTCAGTTACTGACGCGTTAAGAAAAATGACGTCTTTTTCCCTGTTAATCTTGATCAAGATGATTTCTAGCCAAAATCAATCACTATTCAATATTTTGCTGAATGTCAACATGCATGTAAAACTCGCAAAAAGTATTGTAATATTCGCAAGATTCCATAATGATTTCAAAGCATTTTTGACGGTTTCAAGTACAAATCCATAGACATGCTTATCTTTGATGGTCGGGTATTATAGTCAGAGCAAGAAAGTCCACCTCTACCCCCTGAGAGTAATTG
>JAJCXK010000039.1 GCA_029263475.1 Candidatus Nitrosopumilus sp. | reverse complement strand
TCCAGTGTGAATCAAATAGAGATTATTGGAAGTTGTCCGATTTAACAACAACGAGCATCAATCAAATAATTCCCCATAAAGTAGCATAATTTATCCATGATCAAAATTTATTTCGGTCATAAAACCCATCACTTCTGTTGCGGTATTAGCTGTTGTCGCCGTTTTAGTTGGCGGTATAGGATCTGCATATGCAGAGATTTCTACAGATAAACAGGAATATCATTTCGGTGACACCGTGATTGTTTCAGTGCCCGCAGGCATGTTCAGCTGAAAATTCGTACGGTATTCATTTTTTCCCCACGGTTCCCGAAATGCGGATTTTTCACCATCAATCAAAACAGAATATTCAGCACGTCCTTCCCGGAATAAGTCTATTCCGGAAAAGTCTCTTTCCAATGTCATCATGAGATTGCTTTTTTTCTCAGCGTCAATGGAGATTTTCGTAATGCGAGAATCTGGATAGTTTACGACATCCAGTATTTTTGCATCTCCAATAATGCCATAGCTAAATTGTCCGGTGTTTGGAAATACCCAATCACCAGGTAAAAACAACAACGTCTTCCAGTCTCTTTCGAACAGTTCGATAAATGTATCATCAGTCACGCATGCAGGACGAGATTCTTTTTTGTAGGTCAGCATGAGATCATCCCTGCATATAATTTGATGCAGTTCCAATCCAAGATTTTTTTGCGTCAGGGGCTTCATGAATTCCCCGCTTTCCATCATCAGGCATCTTTGCCCAAACGCATAGCTGTAGGCGGCATCAGGTATGATGAACGCAAACACAATTTCTACATATTCGGAGTCTTTTGCAACGTCAATTGCCCAAGTCTTGACATTCTTATCAGGAATGAAGGCGTTTTGGAATTCCGAACCGTCTTCAAGAATTTTATCCAGCACGTTAGACGCCTCTTCCCCGTCAACCAACACAAAAGCATCCGAGTTGCAGTCATGATCAGCCAGATATAGGATGTCTTTGGGGATGTTTACGTAAAGCAGGCCGTCACCTTGCATGTCTACTTGCAATATTACGGAATCCGTATCGAAATCAAACTTTGTAATTTCTCCATTGGAAATTGCGGCAGTCATGATATCTTTTTTCAGATCAGGATAGTCAAGACTTGAAATGCCTGAAACATTGCTCGCCTCATGATCAAGAGAATAGAAATTTTCAGAATTTGCAAATGCCAATGAAGGTAAAATAGACTCACATGCTAACAGAACCAGTAAAACTGCAGGATATTTCATCATATACATGATAGAATAATTAGAGATTCATAAAGTATTTCGTTACTCAAGGTTTACGTTCAAAACATACTACAAGTCGAATTGACAGACTTCCTCAACACATACATCCACGGATTGATTAATCTCATGCTCCCAGATGTGGATTACCTTGTAGCCTTGGATAATTACTATGATTCTTCGTCTTGCTTTTCTTCTAGACGATAGCTTTGAGCCTTTTCCAATTTGGCTAACTGTGTCAATTCTGCCATATAGTTCTGTTCAGCTTGTGACAATGCAGTTTTCATTTTCATTGATTCCCCTCCCAAAATATTGCCCAATACTTCATCAAGGAATTCGATGAGTTTATTCACAAAAGAAGGTAGTTTGATTGGCAGTATATCGAGTAAGAACCCGATAATTTTTTTAATCTGTTTGACGATTCCATCTACACCTAATTTACCTACAACTGAACCGATACTTGGCAATGCAATTTTTAGATTATTGCCTAACGAGCTAGCAGAAGATATTTTCAGAAATGTTTCCGCATCAGCAAGAGATTGCTTAGTTGCATGGGAAGACATCTCATTCAAATATGATCCCAGTCCCTTAAACTGACTTGTAAAAGTTGGAGCAAATGCATTTATGATATTTTTGTGATCCTCATCAGTTGTCACCCTCAGCAGTTCAGATACAATATCAGTTGGGACATTTTCAATTGATTTTAGGAAAGTTTGAAGTTCAGTTGGTTGGTTTTTTGAATCCATAAAGTATCATCATTAGTCATATTAGTTAAAGTTTCCAGCCATGAACCTCATTATGGCATGATCAATGTTAAATCAAAGTTTGACGTAACAGTTCAGGAAGTTAGTGATACATCATCCACACACCATAACGATAGTCGATAAATGATGGATTGTCTGTGACTGATCCACTCCAAGACACCACGGACAATCATCCTGACTTCCTAAACTTATTCAGATATTTTCATCATTTCCTTGTTGCAGTGCTTGCAATTCCATCTCGGCATTTGTCGTGTGTATTATTGAAACTCAGATTTAGCATTTTCTCATTTTCCATCCGTGAACCTCGTTGTGGCAATTCTTGTTTAATTTTAGATATGCATCTGTCTACAGATTCCTTGATCTCATGCTCCCAGATGCAGATTTGAATGGTCTTTAGATGATGGTATTCACCATGTATCTATAGCATCTATATTCACAGTCTTTATCATTCGGACGCTGTATCATCATAGTATGAGAATTGACTCTTGCAGAAACTGCGGCGTTACTTTGTCAGTGCTGAAATACTGTGCCATGTGCAGTCAGCCTGTCAAGTTCGCATGTAAAAAATGCCCGCAATACGTGGATGATCCAGTACACTTCATGTGTAATTTGAGAATGCAGTCACGTGTGTCGCTGTGCTAGATTGCATCTGTGATGTTTAATTTCCACCCATGAACCTCATTGGGATATTTTTTGCATAATTGAGATAGATTTTTTCTTATTAAGAAAAACAAACTTGATATAAACAAAAATAATCAAACACGATTAATTAAATCAACACGTGGATTGGAACTTCAAAAAGAATCCATAAAATTGGCCAAGATTGCAATTTATTTATCCACTACAACATTTGCCGTTTCAATTTTGCTTAAAATTTTTTTTGATTTGTAACACTTGTTTTATCCTCTCAACGCACATATCCATCGATTCCTTGATCTCATGCTCCCAGATGCGGATTACCTTGTAGCCCTGTAAGGTTAGGGATTCGTTGACTAGTTTTCAATATCACTGTTATTGTAAGACAGAATGTTTCCGACAAATCTAATTACGGCATTTTGTTTAAATTTTAGAATTTTTGAGTCTCCATTCATATCAGACAACGATGTTATGTTATGGTCATTTTCATTAGCCTTGTATGTAATTCCTCAGCCATATCTTTTTTGATCAAGTTTCTAGCCATGCACTTCTACGTGACAGGACTTTCACAGGGAGATTCCGTTGTCGACGTTTAGGGATAGTGTAGGGTATTTTGACTTGTGGATAATAGTGAGTTTTGGCTTAAGGGCGACGGGTTATTGTGAAAACAGTTTACAGTATTCAATATAATGAAAATCTAAAATCGATGAACCACTAACTTGTGCCTGTTGTTACTAGGACTGTATTTCAGGTTGTAGTTGCAGCACGGACACCTAACGCCTTCCCATTTCATGAATACCGCACACGTACTGCAGTACTTTTGACCGTCACCGTACCTCGTCCCACCATACGGCTTTGTTGCCTTGTACTGATTATGCTGATCATTGCATGCCATGATGACAGGTTCAGATGTGGTTCGAATTTGAATTATTCTGGTTTGCGATTATCTCGATCAAGGTGAAGAAAAATATCGATCATCACATTACGGGAGCAGTATGCGAAACATGCAAGGAATGACTAGCAATCACAATCATGTTCAGGTATCTCGCCTGACAAGTTAAGATATTCCAGTATCTCGATGCATCTCTTACTCATCATGTATTGTAATGGATTTTTTCACATATTAGCATGAAGAATGATTTGTTCTTGTAAAACAAATCATGGTTTTATCAATAAAGAATATCAGTCCAAGATTTCAATGACATAATCGTGCAAGCATTTCATGTTCTTGCCATGTTTACCATTCCAACTCTTCCAGAAACCCATTACACCTTCAATTGAATCTGCATAATGAGTATGATCAATGTCGCATTTTTTGCAGGTCAGGCGGTATTGCACCAATGAAACGGTTTGAACGTAATAGTTTATGAAGATGTATGTGAACAGTGCAGAGATTGGATCATCCTTTAATCTAATTATTGCATACACATACTGGGAAGCTGACACGATACCCTATTATCATGAAATACTTCATCGTGTTGCTGGTGCAAGCATGAACTGGGCTGCATCACGTAGAGGATGAATACGGTCGGCTTCTTGAATTCTTAGATCCTCTTGATATTTTGCATTACCAGCAGTTTCCACTTGTGCTGACTTCTCCTAGGCCTTGTTCTCAATACGTTTGAGCAGCAAGGACATCGTACGCCTTCCCAGGCAGTAAAAATGTTACATGCGTTACACCTCTTCTGACCGTGATCATATCGGTGACCCAAATCACTTGGCCTTTTTGCCTTGTATTGATGGCAGATTCCACGGCATGTCATGATGATATTGGACGGATAAACGATGAGCTTATGAATCTGTATACGAAAAATGCAGAGATTGAATGAAAATAAACATAATTGCGATCAAGATCACATTATTAACATCTAGACCAAATACATGATCAAATTGTTTGGTTTCGGAAACGAGAAAAAACCACGTAGAAATTTTAGTAAAAGTCAAAAGGATAAGAACTTAGCCAGACAAAACAACAAATGTGCAAAATGCAAGAAGAGTAAATTCGGCTCCACCCCTGCACATTTTGATCATAAAGACGGAAACAGAAACAACAATGATACCAGCAACGGACAGGCATTATGTCCAAATTGTCATGCTGGAAAAAGCAATAAAGAAACTACAGTCAGAGCAAAAAAGCAGAAGAAGGAAAGAGAAGATCCATTTGGATTAGGGGATTTATCATTTGGTTTTGGCGATAATACTCCAAAGAAACGCAAAAAGAAGAAGAAATCAGGCAACAACAACAACACAGATGAGTTCGGATACGGAGATCTCGGATACTAATCAGTTAGTTAGTCAGATAATTAGGAATTAATTCCAACTCTGTTTTGATATAGCTTATTTGCAATTTTCTGATTAAATGGTGTTTAAGAAACTCAAAGATGTCTTGGAAAGACACAGGCAATCAAGAAACGAATCAGTATCCAAACGCATGGGATTTGATACCGTTTCCCAATACCATCTATTCAAGCAAAAGGCAAAGGAAGAGGCAAGAGAAAAGGCCAATAAAATCAATCAGACCAAGCTTAAGGATAAGATCCAGAAAAGAGTAATCGAATCAAGAACCACATCCACGATGGATCAGATGGTCAACCTGGCAACCAAGGCCAAGGATACCATAGATGCCATCAACGGCAAACCAAAGAAGACGAAGACGAAGAAGAAATCAGATTCAAAGAAGAAAAATAAGAAGCCGAAGAAGAAAGTCATACCAAAATATCATGTTGAGAATGGCATTGCATACCAAGTATCAACAGTACCAAAGAGAAAGGCAGTAAGCAAAAGGAAAACAACAGATGCTAAAAAGAAGAATCGCAGCCTGGCAGATGTTTTGGGATTGAGTGATTTTTCATCAGATGTAGAACAACCTCAAAAGAGGCACAAAAAGAAGAAATCAAGTAAAAATGAGTTTGGCTATTCTGATGTCAACTATGATTTTTGATTGATTTCGTCCAGAAGTATGCAGTGTGATAATTCTTGAAACTAGATTGAGACAAGTTATACAAACTGAAATACACACATTCATCAAATTAGGAAAGATACAAGAATAACAGATTGAGATTATCCAAGGAGATGCGAAAACAAGATTATTGTGGATAGACGTCATATGAATATCCAAGAGTATCAATATCAAGGACATCGTTTGGAGTTCTAGCGTATGCAATATCAAAGGTTGGCAGCAAAGCGTTTAGAATTTTACCAGGACTTGAATCACCCCCATCCCAAGGCCACATTTTATCGTTGATTTTATGACCATTTCGGGTAATCGAACTCGAATTATAATTGGCCGCACCAGAATGATTTTGCTGCCATGCCGCCCATATTCTATCCACATTGACATGATGTAAGAAGAAGATAGGATCATTTGGAGACGTCATATCGGCCATCGAACCCCCCACCCATCTATGAATACCATTATGCATCGTTTCAAGGGCCGGTCTGAAGGTATGAAAAGCATCCAGTCTAAGAACTTGAGAGACTTCTGTATCATAAGGAAGATCATTAAACACCAAATCCCTATTTCTTAGCAATCCCCTGCCAGTATAATCAGGTCTTAGTGCCTTGATAATTCTCCAAGGTGCAGGATCAATATCGGTAGGAGTCCTGAAAGATCCGGCCTGAACTTCCATTCCACGCAAACCCGTACTTCCACGAGGCCCCATGAAATCATCTCGAAATATCAAAATAGCCTCATTTGCATCATTTGAGCTCCAATCCCAATACGGTACGGATATGGAAGAATCAATCTTTTGTAGTTCGCGTTCTAGCATTAACAGATATTCACGATGCCACGGAAGAAATGCCGGCCCGTTATGGCCACCATCAATTTCAGCTTGCGGTCCCGTGATTAGTTGAGTGACGGCCAAATGTACGGCCACTAATTCATCGTATATGGTAAGAACATGAGCAGGATCACGATAGGTGGTTTTCAGAGTAACTAATGCATCAAGAAATGCCTGTCGTTCGTTCGCAGTTAACGATCCTGCACTTTTTCGCATACCCATTAAACCATCTACCTTCCAACTACCGCCAGGGCAAGTTCCTGAATTGTTTCAAAACTCTGATAGGGGATATCTGGAGAAGAATAACATCCTGCTTCATCATCAAACATGGTAGGTACTCTAATGCCGTCCACTGTTAATTCCACATTACTTTCAGACTTGGAAAAAGACACGGTTTTTCCATTGCAAGTGAATTCGTCAGACATTTGTCAGCATTCCCGTGTTATTTTCAAACGATATGCGTATCCCACCTTTGTAAGCGGTGATTTTTTTTATAATTCTAAGATTATTCAACTACAAAATTATGAGCGAAATTTTATTTAAACATGATCAGTAAATCCAAAATAAATTTGGCATTAATTTACAATACATTGCATTCCCAAAATTACGCATAATCCATATCAGGATTGCGAAGAAGAAAAAGTCTTGCATTGTGATGGGATCATGTTTAAATAAAATTTTAAAAAATCAATACCATGCGTACAGGTTATGATCAAAAATTTTTGGGAGAGGGCATAATTGTGTCAATTCCAAAACCCAGTCTAGAAATTCAAGAAGATGTTTTGAGCAATGAAAAATTTCGAGAATGTACGATTGTTGATTACATTCATTATTCTACAGTGATGAGCATTTCAAATCGCCAAGCATTGGTTTCAGCAGCAAATGTAGATCAGGATGAGATCAAGGGCGTGAAGGGGAGAAATTGGTTTGTGGATTCGCGAATAGGTTATGAATTTCAAGTAGGTCCTGAAGCATACAAACGAAATGACTGGGATAGGGGACATCTAACTAGAAGGACTGCGGTAACCTGGGGATCCAGATATGAAGCAAAGAGAGCCAGCAATGATTCCTGTTCTTACGCAAATGCATCCATGCAACATAAAAATTTCAATCAAGACGAATGGCGATTGCCTGAAGAAAAAGTACGCACTTTTGATAAAGACAAAAACAACAGATTATGCGTGTTTACTGGCCCCATATTTACTGAAACTGATAGATGGTATACACGTCGTTCATTACAACAACGGGTAAGGATACCGGGTGGATTTTGGAAGATTGTCGCATATGTGGATAAAAAATCAAACGAGCTAGCATGTCAGGCATATGTAATGTATCAAGATAAAGAATTTCTAAAGGATAAATCGGGAAGAAACAATGTTCAGTTGAAAAATCATCAGGTTACGGTAACAGAGATTGAAAGACTTACTGCTTTGGAGTTTGATGAAGCATTGTATGATGCCAATCCACTTTATTTTCATCCACGTCCCAAAGAAGACATCATAGGGGTAGAAGGATTTGCAATATCTGAAACGGGAATAATATTCTCGCGTGAAGATGCGGATAAAGTTGATAAAGATAAGAAAAGAGAGTTTGACGAAAATGAATTTGAAGAGATAATGTCTAAGATAGACAATTGAAAATCGTGCAAAATTGACAATACACTTTGTACGGTATTTTTTACGCAGAAAAAATATCGTATAAATTATGAAACAAGCAAATTAGTTATAGAAAAGAAACAGCATCAAGGAATCACGAAAGGATTACAAACTTCAATCAAGTCAACATAATCAACAAAAGTTTTGCGTAGAATAGACGGATTCATCATCCTTAATTATCACGCCAATTCCAATCTCAGAATAGGTTTTCTCCAAAATATTTGCCTCATGTCCAGGACTATTCATCCAACCGTCAATAATACTTTTAGCAAGAGATAGCAAGATATGAGCAATAATACAAAATAGAGGCATATTGAAACAAAACAAGATTCAGATTTTGCTTGCACTGTTCAGCGTGTCTGGAATAGCAATTTATGCGACATTTTACTAGTATGTGGATTTTGGGGCACATACCAGCCTCATCATACTGCCAATCATTCTATTGGTATACATCCTCTCGTTGATCAGTTTTTACATCATACATCATCGCGACATTATCAAAAACAAGACCTACACTATTTTTCTAGACTCGATTCGATATACAATTCGCAACGGAGTTAAGTGCAACGATAAAGAAGATGGCAAGGGTGAAGAAAAATCAATACGTAAAGATCTGTTTTGGTTTGTATCCGTAGGAACTTTACTCAACTACATTTCACTGTATCTACTAGGAATCATCCCATTACATGAAATCATATCAATGATACCTCTATTCGATAGCTTTCCTCCCATCATACCAGATGAAATGAATCGACCGTTTGATTTTACTGAATTAAGCAAACACAATCTGGTTCTCATATTGCCTTTTACAGTGATCGGTCCAATCACCATGTTTATCCTCAGACATCTTCATACTTCAAGAGCCAAAGATGATGATGGGTACCCTGGCTCACGACCAATACGGGCATCATGTCATTTGCATCACAGAACAGTTCTAGAGCAGAAATAGTCCGAATAACACTGCGTGACTTGCCATCACTCTTTCTCCCCATTACATAATCCTCCACCATTGTCTGAAACATTTTGATATCAATAGTTACCAGACTGTCATAATCTCGAAGTTTGAAATGTGAGATGAACTTATCCAGGGCATATTGATAGACTCGTAATGTGTCCTTGCTACGAATACTGTTTGTGAATAATAAGTGTGATCTCTGCATGATACCTATAGATCTCAGAAGTATTAATCTGCATTCTCCACATACTTATTGCAGTATTTGTATTTGCGAACCGCAGATCAATGCTTTTTCAAGTTTTATGATTATAATGGGTAGATTCTATGGAAACAATTTCATTTTAATTCCTCAAACCCATACTCATGAACGCACTTCATGTTATCCCCATACATTCGATTCCAGTTCCTCCAGAAATAATCCAGACATTCCATAGAGTCCGTCTCATGCATCTGATCCAGTTCGCATTTTGAGCAGGTGAGTCTGTACTTCATGTTCACATTCTCTTTGTCTTGTTTACGATCATCAGTCTTTCTCTCGTAGCAGTACCCTTTGGCTTTGTTCTCAGCATTCCGCTACAACAGGGACACCGTAGTCCTTCCCAATGAGTGAATATGTCACATACAGACCAATATAATGCCCAGAAATTTGATTAACAAACAATACAAACAGGAATCTGTGAGAGCCGTGGATAAAAAAGAGTTGAAGAAAATAATTGATTCTGCAATAATTCATGAGTTGATGAAAGAAACCAAAAAGGGGTTGAAATTAACAGTGGAGGGTAAAAAGATAATTGTAAAAAAAGGAGTTGCAGATTTCGTATAAATATTCCAGAATATTCGAAAGACTAGGTTCTGAACAGGCACGTTCCTAGAAAATTAATAAGAAAAACAGACATCTTAAACTCATAGAAAATCACCAAATTTTGAAATGGATGATAGACAATTTTACGGTAAATTCAAATTATTTTGCTCCCAATGGCATCTTGTTGACGATGTTATCGAAGTCAACTTGTTTGGCATTGCAAAATTCAAGCTGAAAAGGAATAAACCATAATGATTTTGGTAGTAGAATTTATCCATGATCAATCTTCAAAACTATCTCATCAAATTCATACTCATGAACGCAAAGGAAGTTTGTTCTCAAATACAACATGTCCAGCCACAATAAGAAAGATTCCCACCGCATGTACAAGCAGATTGCTAAGAAAATACTCTGCAAACATTTCAGGCAACTGAGATGGTTCAATCTGAGGGTGAGGCTGCAATGCAATGAAGATACCAAATATCAAAACCTGAATCAGTCCGAGAAACAGCAATCCCCCTATCGTGATTAGCGATATTCCGACAAGTCGATGGTGGCAAAGTAAGAACATGGACTTTTTCAGATCCTCTTGATATTTTGCATTACCGGATTGACTTGAGATATCAGTCTCTGAACAGGAACGTTCCTAGAATAGCAATGCTTTTACGCCTAAATTAATAATTTTAACATAGTTTGAGACTTGCCGCTTCCATTGTTGTTTTAGATGTAATTTTTGTCTTAATTGGAGGCATCGGATATGCTGAAGATTATGATGAAAAAATAAAATTAGAATTTGAGGGAAATGATGAAAAAATTAACTCCTGATGAAATAAGATTACGATTTGATAAAGAGGTTGAAAGGTTCTCCAATCTTGAAACTGGTCAGAGTGCCGCAATTGATTCTCCTTTACAAATGGATTTGATAACATCTTCAGCACAGCATACAAACCCAAATGCCAAAAAAGTTCTGGATATAGGATGCGGAGCTGGCAATTACACGATCAAATTATTGGAAAAAATACCCAATCTCGAGTGCACACTTTTAGACTTGAGTATGCCAATGTTGAATAAAGCTAGAGAAAGAATTCAACCTTTGACTCTAGGAAAAATAAATACAATTCAGGCAGACATTAGAGAGGAAAATATTGGAATTGAAACATTTGACATAGTGATGGCTTCTGCAATACTTCATCATCTCAGAGAGGCAGTAGAATGGGAAAACGTCTTTAAAAAAATACATGATTCATTGGTTGTCGGCGGTTCTTTTTGGATTTATGATTTGATTTCTCACGAAGATAGTAAAATACAAAAAATGAGCATGGATGTCTGGGGGGATTATTTGACGAAGCAAGGTGGCGAATCTTACAAAAATGAAGTATTTGCATACAAGGAAAAAGAAGATACTCCCAGAAGCATGGCATTTCAGTTAGATCTTTTGAAAACGGTAGGATTTAGCAAAGTTGAGATATTGCATAAAAATTCAGTTTTCGGTTCCTTTGGAGCTATTAAATAAAATTTGTTTTATCATCTCAACGCATATACCCACGGATGGGTTAATCTCATGCCCCATATTTTTAGAACTTTGTAGCCTTGAGATGTCAGGGATTCAGAGATATTTAATTTGATTCTAGTTAGAGTAAATTCTTATGTATAGAATAGCCTTGATCGCTATGACTCAAGTCAGAAACATCATGGAAAAAAATGTCATCACCATAGACAAGGGCAAAACGGCACTGGATGCAGCAATGATGCTAAAAGAAAAGGAAATCAGCTTTCTCGTGATTATGAATGAGGATAAACCGTCAGGCATTGTTTCTGAAAGAGACATTGTAAGAAAAATTGCAGCTGTGGATCTTACAGCCTCATCAACAAGATTGCAGGACATAATGTCAAATAAATTCAAGTGGGTGAAACCAGATGCAAAAATAGAATTTGCAGTTCAAAAGATGCTCAATAACAACATCAGACGCCTGCTAGTACTTGAAAATGAGAATTTGGTCGGAGTGATCACCCAAACTAACTTGACAGAATTCCTACGCAGTAAAATTTTGATAAACAGCACCCTTGAAGGTGTAGAATCTAAACAAACTTGAAAATCACCATCCACTTTAGAGAAAAATACAGTCGTTGTTTAACCGAAGTAATGGTGCATTCCAACAACTACAATATCCATTCCTGATGCAGCATACCCAAGGTTTGCAATACTTTGGGCTTCATGAAAAAATTATGTGTGACAAGTATTTTGCAAATTTTTCAAAAACCAATCACCGAGAGGATTACTTGTGTTTGTGATTTTGTAATGAGTTTAATTCATAGAGCATGCATGAAGAACGGATATCATTCATCTAGAACGCGAACCGTAACCTTGCTTACCATTGGATTGTAAATTCTCAGGTCATCGCAGATTTCTTGAACTTTGGACTGGGCGGTTTTCTGGTCTTTCTCGTCAATTGTGAACTTAAGCATTTTGGCAGTTTTGATTTTAGAAACTGTTTTGTGAGTTCCTTTCAGAACCAAATCATTCAGAATCGTTTCGCCCTCAGGATCACTAATTCCTGGCTTGTTTTCAATTATCACATGAACGTTAAAAATTGTCATTTACAGATTGAAAGAAATACTAGAGGTTAATCTATCTTGCTAATAATTTTGAATCACCATAGCGATATGGAATGAATGTAGAGTTTTTCGTACGCTTATTTTGATTATCATGACATTGAAACATAAATCACTTTGAATTCATATTCTCTTTTACAAATTCTACATGTTTTCTATAAAGACCAGATTGATAATCAGGATTGACTACGATCAAGGATCTGTTTTTCAAGTCTTCTTTTGACTGGTACATGTGTTTTTCAAAGATTCCCTGATCATCAAGGGTCTTGCAAATATCCTGCCATGCAGATACCTCCCCAGAATTTCGGTTTGCAGTTGCATAGTATACGTGGAGCAATCGCAGCTTGTTGTATTCGTCTAAATTCAACTTTGTCCCCAAAACATAATCTCTTTTCAATTTGTGAAAATAGACCAAGCCATTTGCAGAAAGTACGTAGTCAAACAACTTTGGATAATCATCCAGAGGTATCGGAAACAACGGATTCTTTGACAGTTCCATTAAACGATGAATAAAGATGATCCTTGAATAATTTTTGTTTTGAGATAATAGGTAAAAAAATCAAACCTGAAATACGTAAAAATAAAACTTGTTTAGAAATAGAAGATGCAGGACAAATACAGAATTTTTTGATCATCGACGTCAATCATCATAGTAGTACCAATTCCAGTACAATATTTGTCAACTTACTATAAAAGAAGGCATATTTTTGTGTCAATCCTAGGTATATGGAATTTATATCAGAATGATTCTCAGTATGATATAATGGCAAAAGGCAGATCAAGGTATTGGAAAATTACATCAAACGAAATGGTCACTTACTCTTATGATGAAAGTAAATTACTGAATTGGGAAATCAAATGCATTAGAGAGCCAGAAGACGAGGCTCATTTCATAGGTGTTTTCATGTACAGACATGGTACAGCATATGACTATGAATCAATTAATGGAATATGTTATTTTTACAACAACATAGACCTAAAGGAACTTCCAGCCATTACAGGTTTTCTCCAGGAAAAATACGGTGGTAAGGATATGGAAAAAGGTGACAGAGTAATCCTAAAGGGTTCAAAAGAAATATTCTCCGCTAAAGACATTGGTACTTTGGCACAGGAGATGGAAGCCAAATTCAATACAAAGGCCGTCATATCATTAGAATTTGAACACCTTACGCCAGAACAGCTAAAGGATGCAGGTCTTCCAGAAGCAAAGCTATTGCCAATTCCCACATAATTGATATAGTTTAGGACGCAAAGATATCAGATGTCTGAATTGGAAGGTATCAACAAGCATCTTGAAGAGCTAAGAAAGAGATTACTCAGAATAGTATTGGTCATCGGGGCAATCAGCGTATTTCTTTTGACATTTCATGCAGAACCATTCCAAATAGGTCAATTCACTTTGTACTATCCCACCCCAGACCCCTATCACAACATTGCAGCACAGATAACAAATCACATGAGACACAATCTGGTTCCAGAAGGTGTGCAGCTGATTCAGACAGCTCCGGGTCAGGCATTCTTTGCACAAATGTACGTCGCAGCACTTGTGGGTATGGTGGCAGGAATGCCAATAGTCATCAAAGAGCTAGTCGGATTCATAAAGCCAGCACTAAAGGAAAATGAAATAAACGTAAGCAGAACAATTTCACTTCCAGCCCTGGGATTATTTATTGCAGGATGTTTTTTTTCTTATAATTTTGTTATTCCGTACATGTTAGACTTTTTGTATAGGTATGGTGAAGGGGCAGGACTGGTCACGTTTCTTAACGTCATGGAATTTGTTACTTTCGTATTGCAGTTTTTGCTGGCGTTTGGTTTTTCATTTCAACTACCACTTGTAATGTACGCAATCTCAGCATCAGGAATGGTTGATGCGGACTTTTGGAGAAAGAATATCAGATACGCGATTGTGATAATCGTGATATTTGGCGCAGTGATTACTCCTGATGGAACAGGAGTGACCATGATCTTTGTTGCAGGACCTATGATTGGGCTGTATGCTGCAGGAATGCTCCTCATCGAGCGTAAAGAGCGAAAAAAGTCGAACACTTAAATCTGAAATGAGCAAAGTACGGGTACAATGCTTGGAAGTACTGAAATCATAGTTTTGGTAGTGGTGATAGGAGTATTGATTTTTGGCGCAAAGAAGATACCTGAACTTGCAAAGACTTTCGGCAAGGCAAAAGGTGAGTTTGAAAAGGGAAAGATCGAGGCAGACAAGGATCTAAAAAACTTCAAGGAAGAGATAGACAGCGTCTCAAAAGACAAAGAGATGAAATAGTCTAGTTTTCGGCAATTTTTGCAAAATCATTAAGAATTTTACCGTAATCGTCCATGACGGGGTTTTTTCCAAACATGTGAGAAATCTTCATTTTTCCCTTGAATTTGAAATCAACGTCGATGAGGACCTTGGTACCGCTGTCCAACTCAATGAATTCCTGTTTGATATGGCTTCCTTTTGCATCACCGCCAATGATAAAAACCTCATGCAGAATAGGCTTTTTAGAAACATGCCTTGCCATGATTAGCAACTCCATGGCTCCAAGATTGAAATGCTCTTCTACAACTGCCAGATCACCGCGAACAGAGCGAATTCGGACAGAAGGGAAATGCTGAGGCACTATCTTTTGATAGTTCTCATAGTTTGAGAAAACCTCAAAAACACACGCTCTATTTGCATTGACTATAATTTGCGAGGAAAACTTTGGCAAAGTTGCTTTAGCAGCTTCCCCACCTAGGGTATAAACTGTGCTCGATATCAAACTGGTCCAAGCATTTTCCTACAACGTGATTGACAATGTCATCTATGGATTTGGGCTTTGTGTAAAACTCAGTTACGGGAGGCAAAATTATGATTCCAAGTCTAGAAAGCTTCAGCATGTTTTCTAAATGGATTGCAGAAAGAGGAGTCTCCCTCACCATTAGAATTAATTTTCTGGATTCCTTTATCGTGACACCTGCAGCCCTAGCTACAAGAGTATCATCATAGCCATTTGCAATGGCAGCCAATGTTTTCATGCTGCAGGGAGCAACAATCATTCCACCTATCCTGTGAGTTCCACTAGATACGCTAGACGCCATATTTTTTTCATCAGAGACGTTGTCAGCCAAAGATTTTACATAATCTACAGTGTGTGCAGTTTCCATGGAGATGCACTTTTCTCCCCATTTGGACATTATCAGGTGGGATTCAATATCTAATTTTTTCAGAGTTTCAAGCATTCGAATTCCATAGATTACGCCCGTACTTCCGGTGATTCCCACTACTAGCTTCATAACATATGCTTTGAAACTAGAGTATTTTATCATGTCTGACACCACAAAGATAGTGCCAACTTTACATCATACAATTCAGCAAAAGGCATTTGAAAGTTGAATCAGATGAAATGAAAAATATCTGAAATCAAAATTATTTCAATAGTATTAAATTCATAGAGTGTCTTCGATGTTTCATGGCATTTGGACTTCAAGAGATTACAGGTACAAATTACAAAGAATTGCAAAAAGTGCGCAAGCTTGCAGGAACCAATTACAATTTGAAAGGAGAAATTTCAATTTCCACGATAAATAATGATGACGGCGTAAAACAAAAGCTGATCATCTATTATTCTGATGAAATTTCAGACGTAGTGAGCATTCCAGGATTGCCGTCACACAGGACATTTCTTCAGGGTAAGCCATATTCTGAAATGACGGCAGATTTGAAATTATTTGAACAATTAAAGTCCAATGACGAAACAGCTGCCAAAGTGAATTTTGGTGCAGACGCGTGTTCAATTGACTGGTCATGATTACCCCCAAAGATTCACCAGTCAATCAAAACATCATTAATTTGGAATCAAAAAATCGGCATTTCTCACATTAGATACAAAAATCAAACCTAGAGATTTTCTACATCGTTATTTTCGGAGATCTTATCATTTGTATTCTCTAATTCTTTTCTAATCTTTCGTCTCTTAATCCACAAAGAAATCCCACCTGCCATCATGGTAATCGAGAAAATGGCACCCATCATTTGCAGTTCAAGCGAATACAGCATGTCCAATGGCAGATTTCAATCAAAAAGAATCTTGTGATGAATTACGAATAGATGATTTGAAAAATATCTATATTAGATCCCAATATCTAGGCATAATATGATAAAGGCATCTGAGATCAAGAAAATCGTAAACGGCTATTCAGACGTCAAGATAGGCGTTCTTGGAAGTCACTCAGCACTAGAGGTAATGGACGGTGCAAAGGACGAAGATTTTCAGACCAGGGTTTTTTGTCAGAAAGGACGCGAAGGTCCGTATCAAAGATTTGGAAGAATTGCAGATGAGATTACAATATTAGACAAATTCAAGGACATGGCATCAGCCAAAATTCAAAAGCAGTTGCGAGACTCCAGCACAATCATAGTACCTCACAGATCACTTACAGTATATCTGGGATACAAGACAATTGAGGACTCTTTCAAGGTTCCCATATTTGGAAACAGGAGATTATTTCAAGCAGAAGAAAGAACGGCAAAAAAGGGTCAGTACTATCTGCTAGAAAAGGCGAGAATAAAATATCCCAAGCTGTTCAAGGATCCTAAACGAATCAACAAACCAAGCATAGTGAAAGTTCAGGAAAAAAAGAGGCCATTGGAAAGAGCATTTTTCACAGTTTCATCATACAAAGACTATAAGGAAAAATCAGAGGCCAAGATTAAGCAAGGCATCATTGCAAGAAAGGACCTGGAGAAGGCAAGCATCGAGGAATTGGCAATAGGGACATACATGAACTTTAATTTCTTTCACACACCAATTTCAAATCATGTGGACTTTATCGGAATTGAGAGGAGACTGCAAACAAACATTCATGATTACAATGCACTTCCAGCAAAGGAACAGCTGGAAATGGATATTGACTTGCAGAATATCGAGGTCGGTCATACGCCTGCAAGCATCAGGGAGTCACTTCTTGAAAAAGTAATCAAGATGGGAGACAAGTTTGTAGCGGCTGTGAAAAAAGAGTATGCCCCGGGAATAATAGGGCCATTCTCACTACAAAGCGTGATCACCAAAGACTTGGAATTAATCGTGTATGATGTCTCATTAAGAGTTCCAGGAAATCCAATTGTCGCAACAACAAGTCCGTATACAAAATATCAATACGGTCAGACATTTGGAGTAGGCAGAAGAATTGCCATGGAAATAAAGCGAGCCCAGGAAGAAGACCGTCTGGATGAAATTGTCACATAATAAAAAATATTTCAAAAAATCAGAGATTATTCTAGAGAATTAAAAGGCGTAGACCCCTAAATTGCAGAACACTGAGAGATTTCCTCTCTTGGTCAGAGCGTTGAACGCCTGATTGCCTTTTTCGTTCTGCGGGGCTACGCAACCTAATCGTTAAGTTTTGTAACTAACGACATCAAATACCATAAGACACATTTGTATTTAAGATTTTACAGGATTTATTTCATGAAATTAGGTAATAAATTATAAATTATTACGACTAATTTACAAATCCAGGAAATGTTTGAGGAATTAAAGAAGATATTTGAAAAAGTAGTATAGGTACCACCCATCAATTATCAAAATCAAAATAACCGCAAATGTCATGATGATAAACGATGTCAAAAAAAAGATATCAAGTCAAAATAGATAAGTAACTACAGAAAACAAATTTTTACAAAAAATATCAGAGATTGCAAAAATATATTTTCAAGAAAAATCAAAAAATTCTGTTAATTGGTTAGACTGGAAATATACTGAATACCATTCGTTCTAATTTTGAATGATTAAAGCGGTTTGACATTCAAAATGGATTGCTGATACCAATTAACAATACAAACTCTTTAGTTGTGTTTTGTAAAAAATCCAACAATGGGGAAAACAATATTCATAAAAGAGATCATTTCAATTCTGAAAGAACCGCTTCTTTGTCCCACTTGTCAGAAAGAAGACAAGTTGGAAAGAGACATAGTCAGAGAAGAAAGATCAGGCGGGAGAACGATCCTATGCACCAGATGCGAGGCTTTAATCGTAATTACGAACCACAATCTCAGGAACGTTGAATTATCATCGTTTAAAGATGACACAATAATGCTCAAAGAACCACACCTGATTAGAAAAGTGGTTTATTGATTTTCTGACTTTCCAAGTAGATCTTTGATCACATACGTTCTAACGTTTGCAAACTCCCATTCACGCAGATTCTCATTTCTGCACTCTTCTTTGAGTATCAATCCTGCCAGACCATTGCTCCAAATGTGTCGCTTTGTATCATATACTTCGATTACTTTTCCATGCTTGGTGATTTTGATTGCCCCATGACACCGGGCAATCACCTGTTTGGCGACTCTTTGGTATACTTTATCAAAATTAACCATGTTAAGAAGACGTTTTATCTTCTCAAAAAGGTTCTGATTTTTTTATTTCAGATAATAATATACCAGAGAAATTACGCATAATGTTGCTGATGATTAATCAACCTTCTAAGCTATAACTGATAGATGATGAGATTGCCGAATTATGAAGCACGATTTAAAAATAGACATGAACAATGAATTCAAACAGGAGGAGAAAATTCCCAAGAACTTTCCGGAATATTCCATCATGTACAAGACACTTTTGAACCAAGTCAAGAAGTTAAAACAGCAAAAAAAAGATTCTCATGAAAGCAAAGTTGAGGAAATTAAATTAAAGATTCAAAGATATGAATCAGAAATAATCAAAATAAAGAAAATGTTTCCAAGTAATTATTTCGAAAGTATTGATTAGTTATTCGTGTGTATGATCATGGCCACAGTCACATGAATGTTCATCACCCTTTAGAGACATCAATTTTTGAACCATTTCATCACGGATTTTAAGCAAGTCACCAACCTGATCTTTTAGGGATATGGAATCCCAATTGCCTTCCCGTAATTCCCTCACAACGTCAATAATTTCAAGATCAACGTTTAGTAAACTATCCATCAGTTCTTCTTGTTCGTTCATACAAATTCATAACTTTACTTGGAAAAAAACTATTCTAATGATTTGGAAAGTTGTAAAGGACTATGCTTCCATGCTTTCTTTGAGAAGGTTCTTTCTGACAAGAATTGGAATGTTGTAAAATGCACCAAGGGCCATCGCGTCAGATGCACGGTAGTTTCTCAATACGAGATCTGTCTTTCCCGTAAAGTACAGATTTGCACGAAGGACCTCTCCGCTTTCGTAGATTTTTACCTTGACCAAAATCAGTCCATTTTGCTCACAAATCTCTTCAATCATTTTGTAAATTGACGGAGGTGCTTCCCCCTCTGCTTCTCCAAAACTTGAGATATGTCGTGCCACCTCTCCAGAAAACGCCCTCATGTGAAACTCCTTGCCATCATCAGCTTTTAGAACAACCATTCCTTCGACGGCATATGGATCAACGAATCCAACGTAATTGATTTTTACAGAATCATAGTCAGGATCTTGTACTTGATCAATTTCCATTGTTTTACGCATGAACTTCCCATCCAGTGCTTATAAAGATAGCAAAGGACACAGATCAAATTTTCAATGAGACGTTAAAGAAAGATGCTTTTAACGATCAAGGTACATGAGTAACCCCAAATTATTTAAAATCAGAAACTAAGAATAGCTTAATGTCGACCAATCCAGAACGTGCCGTATCGTATGTTCTGAGCAAATACGTTACGGGATACATGGACAAAGATGTCCTGATACTCAGTCAAGATACACAGACCAGAGAAGCTGCCAGAATGCTGCGTCACTATGAAACTGACGACATAGTTGTTACAGATGAAAAAAACCTTCCAGTTGGAATTGTTACAGATGAGGATATTTTAAACAAAGTTAGTGATGCGACAGTCTATGCCGAAGCCACACAGCTAAAAGACGTTATGAGTACGCCGCTTATTACAATTAATGAAAAATCAACATTACAAGACGCATTGCATAAGATGCGAGACAACGATATCAGAAAGCTTCCAGTTATATCAAAGAAAAACCAAGTCATAGGAATAATTTTTCAAACAGTGATTGCAAATGTAATCAGAGATGCAACATCTACTGCCCCTCGTCTCCTGAGCCCCCCGGTAAAAGCGGTTTTGGGAAATTTGGGTTTTGTACTGCAATTTGCAGGAGTTCTTCTACTTGTACCTGCAATCCTTGCAACGGTATTGGAGGACACATTAACTGCCACAGGAATATATCTGACCACGGTACTGTTACTGGTAACGGGATTCTTTCTGAACTCTTATGGTGAAAAATCCAGTCTCAATTTGCAGCAGGCATCGATATTGGTATTTGCAAGTCTTTTCTTGCTAACGCTGTTTGGAACGGTTCCATACCTGTATGTATTTCCGAGTGATGAGACACCAGTAGAAGTATTCAGTAACGCATTTTTTTCAAGTGCAGCTGGATTTACAACGGGAGGAATATCATTGTTTGATGAACCAGAAGAGCTATCTCAGAGCTTTACATTCTTTCGAAGCTATACGCAGCTTGTGGGGGGAATGAGTTTCATCTACTTGGTAATTACGGCATTTTATCCAGAATCAAAGTTGCAATCTATGAGAGGTTTCATATCCGGAAGAACCCTTCACATGAAAGAACTTTTCTTGACCATTACGGTGATCTTTACAATTTACATCATAATCGTTGCAACCCTGTTGCACCTGTTTAATGGAAGAAACATCATTGACAATTTTTCATTGGCCATGAGTACACTTGCAACAGGAGGGTTTACGCCTACATCTACAATTCTTACCGAGTTAGTTTGGCAGGAGCACATCATACTGATGGGTGCGATGATACTAGGCGCATTGCCATTTACATTCCACTATGCATTTGTAAGGAAAAAATTCCTCTCACCAAAGCTCGGAAAGGAAGTTTTGACATATTTTGCGATCTTGGGCGGTGCAACCATTTTGTTTCTAGGGATAAGCGGATTGGATCCAATGCAGAGTGCATTCTATTCAGTATCAGCAAGTACCACTGCAGGACTTCAGATAGACAGCCTTGCAGGATTAAATGGAGGAGCGCATGCAATTCTGATAATTCTGATGTTCATCGGAGGATGCGGATTCTCCACTGCAGGAGGCCTGAAAATATTCAGAATCTTCCATTTGAGAGATGTAAGGGCATTGTTTAGTAAAGTCAAAAGGGCAGAACTGTCAAATCAATCAAAAAAGGAAGTCATTTCCACATTAATCATCATTGCACTATTTCCCACAATTTCTGCAATCACGGGACTGCATCTTGCAGAAATTGAAGATGTTCCATTTCAGGACGCATTTTTTGAGGCCGCAGGAGTGATCACCACCGGAGGCCTATCAGCAGGAGTGATCGACTTTGATACGGATCCTGCAACAAAGATTGTCCTGGGATTTTTAATGATATTTGGGAGGTTGGAAATAATTGCAATAATCTACATCTTTGTTCCAAGGCTTAGCTAGTGAACGGTGATAGAGAGGTCTGATTTTTCAGGGTTTCATGAAGCAGTAATTTACCAATTATTCTCAAAAACATATCATGATTTGAGACAATCCAAATCCACCAATTTGACATCCAACAAAAAAGATCAAAACTAGGAGATTCGAACTATTCCATGATCTACCAGATATTTTATTCCAGAGACAAACGCATCATCGTCAATCTGGCCATCAGCCCACCATCCCGCATTATTCTTTATCCAGTTAGGAATCGGCTCGTCGGTTTTAGAGTCTGAATCGTATTCCGCATGATTGATTTGCAAGATTTTTTCTTTAATCAAATATTGAATTCCAGAGACAAACGCATCATCGTCAATCTGGCCATCAGCCCACCATCCCGCATTATTCTTTATCCAGTTAGGAATCGGCTCGTCGGTTTCATTGTTAATTTCATTGAGCAAAGGATTGCCTTCCACAGGTATTTCGATTATAGCATAGCCCCCAAATTCTTCATTTATCTGATCCTCAGGCCCCAAACCATGTACAAAAATGGCATATCTTACCAATCCGGATTGTTCCACAGGCATCAAATGCCCCACCTGTCCAAACTGGTTGAATAGTTTTTCTTTGCCAAGGGATTCAGCATAGGAGTAAATTTTGTTGTCGTTTTCATCAACGATCCAAATATCATAATTTACTTGATCAAGAATTTCAATCTCATTGAACTTGCTGTAAAAGTAAATCTTCCAATCCATGTCACATCCATTCACGGGCGATACTGGAGAATAGTTGTATTGTATCATCATGGAGTATGTGTTTGTGGGAATTCTATCACTAGTATAATCAAAAAAATCCATGTCACATCGTAATAATTCAGATTGTCGAACTGTTTCTGAAATGTCTGCAAACGGATCATCTGTTATTTCTTCTTTGTATTGCACCAGATTAAATTCAAACATCACAGGTACGCTGTCAGAATTAATTCCTGCAAAGGTCAGTGCTTTTACCGGAAAAGGAAAATTATCAACTATCCATATTTCATTATCATTGTCATTATACCATCCAAGAACTATCGAATCAAATTCTCCATCCGGGAGGATGACAGATTCCATCCTACTTGGGATTAGATGCGATTCCAGTCCTCCGCCAACAGGACCAAGTGAACCCCATGATGCGCTCCTAAATTCTTGGGGTCCGTGAATCCTATCTTTTTCATTTGATGTGGCATATGATGAGATCCACGCAATCGAGGATTTGAATGCCGCAGCATGATCTGACAAGTCATCATCAAAGATTATCGGGGTTGGAACCGTTTTACCCAATCCCCATGAACCTTTGATGGTTTTGTCCCCATCAATTACTAGAATTTGTGCATTCCACAACGTTTCACTAACATTTTGTATGTCCCCTTTTATCCAAATTTTCAATTCTATTGGTGAGCATGCATTAAGATCTATCTCACACATAGTATACTCAAAATAATCCCCTTCCTTGAGACCTTCTCCCAAGTACCAAGTACCATCAACATCAACTCCACCCGAACTTTGAGCGTATGCGGTACCTGCAAATCCCAAAGTCAGAATCAGAACAGACAGTACCAGGGTGCTTTGCATGATTGACTTTTGAGTTGATAGATATTAAACGTAGGTGGAAAATCACATTAGACAGCCATAGGAATAATACTCATTTGAAAAACAGTCAAGAAATACGCCTAGAATCAATTGAATCATCACACATGCTTAAAAAAAGATTTAATCCTACAAGGAAAAAATTCAAACCGATGGATAAAGTCAATCAGAGTGCCAATAACGGAAAAAAACTGATTGTCATAGGATTTGTATCAATTGCGATTTTGTTTTTAATTTATGGCAGATATCAAGATCCAGAACTCTTGACACCAAGCGCAATTGACTCCATACAAAGAATAGCCCATTGGTTTTATGTGGTTCTCATAGTGTCATTTGGCGCCATTGCATTTGGAATGTACAGGTATCACAAAGAAAAAGTAGAGATCAACGGCAAGGATCTCTCAACCATCATCGCAGTCATCACATGGAATTCAAGATCTCGTAAGATTTTTGTAATTACTTTTATCGGATATGGGATTTTCTTTTCATTGGTATCAGGAACCCTGGTGTATCAACCAGAAGTCAACTTTGCAGTTCATTATGGCGCCACAATCCCATCAGGATTTGTTGCGCCATGTTGCGACGGGCCAGGATATATGCCAAAAATAATCATTTATCTCACTGAGCATGTAGGACTGCAGGTAATTCCAATAAACTTGGTCCTACAGGTAACAGTATCATATCTGGTTGGACTAAATACCGCAATTGCCGTAAGCGCATTTGCAATTTCAAAGAAAGAGAGAGGTATGAGTACAATTGGTGCACTCATAGGACTATTCATTGCATGTCCAACTTGTGCAGGATCTTTTCTGTCCATATTTATCGGGACTGCAAGCGGGATTGCACTGTCGATTGCACTGACACAGATGCAGACATTGTTTATTGCCATATCGATTCCAGTTCTATTTGTCACACCGTATATCATGGCAAAAAAACTACGAAATTCGGATGGCAGCTGTAAAGTTAATCCTGGAAAGTGAATCTTTTTACTTCAGGAGTTTTATGATTGCCGATGTCATATCCATCGCGCTTCAAGAATTTCAGAGTCAATTTGTAGATTATTTCATCGTGATCAACTTTTTCCAAGATTTCAGTCCACAGAATTCTTCTTTTCTCTTCAATGTGTTTTTTAAAATCAGGATTCATCGATTCTGCAATATCTCTGCATTGATCAAACGTTTTCCCATTCTTGTAGGCACGTACACGGGCATCACATTTATCCATACAAAAAGTTTGTAAAAATTCTAAATAAACTTAGTTTGCAGGCCTTCAAACAAATACGGGAAAGGCAGATGATAGACATGGCGATAGGAACCATAGTAGAATACGTAGATTTCTTCATAAATCTCAACATGGGAGAGAATGTCAGCCTTCTTAGTTTTGTAAACAACGAAAGAATGGTACTCAAAGCAAAATTGGAGCAAAAGAGCATGGAAAAAGAACCAATCAGGATAGGAATAGGTATTTTAGAACAGTTGATTTTGGAGATGGGTAAAATCGGAGAGAAAGAGGTCTTGGAAAAATATAAAATTAAAAAACAGTGAAAAACAATGGATAAGAATTCAGACATAATTAAAACAGAAATAATTAGAGTGCTTAACGAAAATGGAAAGACTCGAGGTACGGAGCTTGCCAAGAGAGTGATTTCCAAAGTAGGTAACGAGAAAATAGTTTACAGAGAGATTAGTACACTAGTGGAATCTGGAGAGATAGAGAAGAAAGTGCACAGCAGAGCACATATCGAATACGAATTGATCAATTTATCTGAATCCGTAAACACACAACTCAAAAACGTATACAAGGAAATTGAGATGATACGTGAAGAAATTGTCAATTTTGAAATTGCAATGAAGGAAGAAAGGTTTACGTTTCAAGAAAGATTAAGATCAACAATCCATCAGATACACATCGTGCAGTCAACTGACGGCATATTGAAATTGTTATCTTACTATCCCGCATTTAGAAAAGACAAAATGTATTCCCAAATTTCAAGAAAGATAAGCGATTGCTGGGAGTTGATCATGAGCGACATTATGCATCAGCAAGAAGATATATTTCTAAACGAGATTCTTGCAAATCTAAGAATCCCACAGTCTGATTCTAAAAACGTAAACTAGGATTTTTTCAGCTTGTCCACTATTATTTTAAAAATTTCATTGTTATCTAACAAAATATACGGTAAATTGTTTTCCTCACAAGCCTGACCACTTTCGGTATCACGAGTGACTAGAATCATGTCGTTTTCTTTAGCATAATTTATCACAGAATAGTCAGTCCTTAGCTTGTGACCGTCTATTCGTAGCTTCTTTACACTGTATGCATCATAGCCCAATTCCTTGAGTTTCTCATCCCAACCGTCGTCCATTTCATCAATTAGGATTTTCATGTCTTTGAATGATTTAATTTCAATATTAGTGTAAACTAAATTAGCACAACATCAAGATTAATCAAGACAACGCAGAACTATGGTAACATGTAGAAAAACTGCAATGATCAAGTACTTATTTTCAAAGAAATTGTAATGTGTAATGGACGTTAAAGACGAAGACACATCTGAAGAGTCAAGAAAGAATCATATTTTGTACTACAAGTCACTGACAAAAATAATCTCAGACATTCAAAAAGAGAAGAATCAAGAATTCGAACCAGCAATCAAGAATCATCTGGACAGTAGAATAGAGGCCATGGAAAAAGACAGGGAAAGAATAAGGGGAATGTTTCCAGACATAAAAGAAGGGGAATTGGATGGCAACACCGACTGAAAAAAATCACAATAAACACCTCGATTTACTTCATGACTACAAAATACACCTGATAAAATACACAGAAGAATTAGAAAAACTGGACAAGGAATCAGAATTTGCCAAAGAATGGAACCAATCAACAATAAAAGAAAGGAAAAAGGAGATTCAAGTGATAGACAAGGTTCTAAAAAATCTGATACGATTTTAATTATGCCGCTCTTGAATTAAATCATATAGACTATTGCAAAAACTATCCACATGTTCTGATGAAATGCCATCAAACCATGAGAGTTCAGATGTGACACTAGAACCCGCAAAATCATAACCATGTTTTGATTTCACATAGTCCATCTCGTGTTGAACGAGTTTTTTGATTTGCATTTGTTCTTGTTTAGATAATTCAAAACCGCATGTCTTCAAATCGATTTGGACAAAATAATTTTTGTGAACGGGATTGATTTTAGCTTTTATGAACGGCCTATTTTGCTGCTGACATTCTCTATAATGCTTGTCATATTCAAACATCTTTGAATCTGCAAGATATTTCTTAAACATTGTAAAAATGAAAATAAATGATTGATAAGGTCCTAAAGATCAGAAGTTATTTTCTTTATTTTGGTGATTAATCTAATCTTCTTATCAATTGCCAATTCTGGCTCCATAGTAAAATATACAATATTTCTTTTTGTGTAAATTACCATCTGAGATACCTTCTCTCGTTCAACATGAACATATCTCACCTTGCCAAGAGATCTGTCAAATTCTTTTCTCATAGATCTTCTTTGAGCAACTTGTTTGCAGAAATGCTCTTCTTCTTTTTGATTCTTAAGATTGGTTTTCCCAGCGTTCATGATTGCTTCACGAATCTTACCCTTTGGTTCAATTATTGCCGCAAATCTCATTTTGGGATCCAACTTAAGGATTTTTTGAACAATATCTAGCAAATCAATTTTTTTTGCCACCATTTCTATAACCAATACGTGTTTACTAAATATAAGCTATCAAACCATTCTAAAAAATAGAATTACACAAGTGGATCAAACCTTAAATATTTAAAAAAATTTGTACGTATTCAACATTAGATTCTGAGATCAAATACAGAGCAATATAATATAAAATCTTGAAATTTATTAATCATAAAAAGATCACCTCAAACATGAAGATGGAAGTTACGATAATGATTGTCGGAATTGCAATGTTTTGTACAGGACTAATCATGTTCTATTCTATTGAATTGGGACAAACAGATTCATCATTAAGATTAATCAAAAATACAGGTACATTTATCGGTCTCAGTGGAATGGGGGTAACGCTTGCAGGCATTTTATTGTATCTCATCAATAGAAATGAAGCACCCATAGTAGAAACATTTGATGTATAGTATTCAAGCGGAGTATTTTCAATGAACAAACAGGAATTTACACGCATCAACAACTAGGTTATAATAATATACAAAAATCACACCTATAATGACTGAAAAAATGTGGCTCGGCGGAATATATTTCAAAGACGAAGGAGGTTATGAAATAGTTCTAAAGTCATTAAACCATTACAAAAATAGATTAAAAACACTAAACAACAGCCCAGAGCTAAAAGAAGCTGGTGCCATGTTTGCACCCGTACTAAACCAGCAAGCAAGAAAAACAGTTCCAAAAATAGACGAGACGGTTAAGAAAATTCAAGAGAGTCTGAACAGCATAGAATCAGTAAACAATCTACAAGAGGACATATCATTTTTCCAAAAAGCGCTAGAATGCTATGAATCAGACATACACAAAGCAGAAGAGACAGGATACGAATATTTTGTAACATTGGTAGGAGACATGTCACAAGCAAAAAAAGATTTAGAAATTATCAAAATTGCGCTAGATAAAATAAGTCAGTTTGAATAACATCATATTTCAATCCTTTAGAAAAAAATATTTTTCCTCATTCATAATGGTAAAAAATGTAAAGGTTTTGATTGTTTAATTTTTAGGAACAGGAATCAAAGACCTTGCAGATACCAATCAAAATAGGGCAACAATGCCCTGCACAGTTTCTTTTTTTCCACATCATCATCAGAATCCAATATTTTTTGGATTTTTCCTTGAAGATATTCTGAAATTAATTCATTTTTAAAGAATGGTTTAATCTGGTTTAAGATTTCAAGGATTCTCTCAGATGAAGTCTGTTCAAAATTTTCCAAAATTTCTTTGATTTCATTCTCCAATGTCATGATATTTCTTACAAACCTCCGAGATTATTTTTGGCATTGGAAATATCATCATCATCCCATGTAAGACGAAATTTTCCGGTTACCCTGAACATGTTAATTTTTCCACCTTGTTTAAAATTCAGCTTGTAAGATCTATGAGACGTATCCTCTATCTCCAATAACACATTTTTCTTTGAGGTTTGAAAAACTATTGGATCATTAGAAATCTGATTCCAGTCAGCACTGTCAAAATCCATGTAAAATTTAGTATAAAGTAACCCCACGAATTGATTGCAGATATACCCGAATAAATAACTAGATAAAATCTTGTTTATTGGACAAATCGCGAATTGGAAAGAAGCAAATTAGATCACAGGTATTTAAAAAACATGTAAAAAAAGACCAACCCCATGCAAAATCCCGACTAGTTTTCTTTTGAGATAATTACTCAGAAGATAGAGGCGAACATCATTCTTGAATTAACTAGTAAGTTATCAAAATTAAGCATGTCTACGAATTTGTACTTTAATAAACAAAAAAATTGGAATTCAACATACATCACATACATACAAAATTGTCACTTTAAAATACATCAAAACCAAAGATGCAAAAATTTTAAAACCATTCTTTTCACAATGATCACACTCAGATTAGAAATGAATTTAGAATCATTCATTGAAAATGCGCAAAAATGAAGAGAAAACATCACGGTGGAATTACACGGGATCCAATCAACCCGATAATCTAAAAATGAACATAATACAGATATAGTTCAGAACATTTGAATTTGCTCACAATAGGTTAAATACAAACTATGCAATACAAGATACCCAACACATCATGGAATTTGGTAAGTGATTATCAAATTTCATGATTAGTCTTACAAAAATTTAAAACTTCACATCATTAGATCTTTCTTGACAAACCCTTCAGTAAGAATAAAAAAAGAATCTAAAATGTGTTAAAAAGATTAAAATTTATTGTTTAATATTAAATTGAATGAAAAAAAGAAAAACAATCACACTAGTTTTTTTGTGTGAAGGGAGTCATCCAAGAATGAATGATATTTTTGTTTAAATCAGCGAATGCATTTACGTTTTCGTTAAATGTTTTGATGTTTTGCACAGTTGCATCAATGGTGGTTTTGACCAATTGATTATTTACCGTACTTGCTTGAACAATTTGCTTATTGCTATCAACAATTGCAGTTTTGACTAGATCTGGAATATCAGTTTTAATTCCAGATTTTTTTGCAAATTCTTGTTGCAATGAGACTGTAGCGTTAATTGTTTTTTCGCATGTTTTCATACATTCATCTTGCAAATGTGTGACAGATTGAAAATACTGAGGAGTTTGTTTTGTGATATTTTCAAAATATTTTTGAACATTTTGCTTGTACATTGTGTATGCATCGCTTGATTGAGATTGTGTACTCATATCTTCCACATATTTCCCCCAGTATATATAGTATTGGTAATAATTGGTAATGATTGGTTTTCAAAGGTCTAAATTAGAAGTCTTAGAATAAATAATTAAAGAAAAATACAGATTATGAATTCAAAAATTTGAGTCAAAATCTTGAAAAATTTTTACTATTTGTCAATATAAAAAAAGACCCAGGTCAACACAAACGCTAGAATATAGAATGATAGAAATTACATATTCCATCATCATTTAAAATAATCCCACCATCACCAACATTGTAAAATTTATGATTCAAGAATTCAGATGCACAAACATCATATCAATTCTTAATTTATTTTATTATCTAGAAAGATCCATTGACATGCAGGTAAATCTAACAGGAAATCATTCAAAGATAAGATGAATTAATGTTTATTAGATGCTCAAAAGACCACCATTGTTTTCGAACAGGAAAAGAAAGTTACAGGGTTTATTTGAATATTACATCAAAAAAATTAAATTCATTAAAAAAAGAAATCTACGTTCCAAAATTAATCATGAAAAAATGCACATGCAGTAGATAATATGAAAAAAAATCAAAATTGGGGTGTAACAATATTTTCAAACAAAACAATCTCTACAAAATAAGATTGTGATCAAGCAAAAAAGAATGAGTACCATTATTTTTATTAAATCATTAATTTGAATAACGTGTTTCGTCTTTTATCAAAATTGTTAATTAAGCATTTTAGATTTAATACTACATTTGTTGGATAGAGTGAATGTCATGTTATAACCAATATGAGGATTATATTTTTCGTGAAATTGTGATTTTTGTTTATAATAGATCAACATGAAAAAGATCACACATTCTTAAAATCTAAAAATGTTCAAATAAGTTTGTAAATTTACACAGATGGGACATACTGAAAACAAAGAAAATTTAGGGACTCATTTTGTTTTATAAATTTTATCTAGTTTTTTGACAGTTACAAAGATGGTAAATTCAAAGAAAATATAGGATTTATAAAAAAATAGATAATCAAATTTTAAGATTTTTCCATAGACTTAAGTTCATTATTATCAAAGTAAGTTAATTGAAAATAACGGAAATTGATATTGATGACAGTCAAACAGGCTACTATTGGCTACAGATCTATGTAAAAAACCAAAGAGAAGCATTTTCGTTAAAAAGACAGATATTTCAAGACCAAGAGATCAAAGAAAGACTACATCAAGAGATTAAACAAAGTCAAACAATAGTAAATAACTCTTCAATTGAATTGGAAATAATCATTCACAACATGATCATAAAAAAACTTCAGGACATTCTTGAACATAAAAAAGAAGATTAGATTACAGACCATGGCATATCTTTGTTTGTCGATTTTTTTATTATGAATGAAGTTGTCTGAAATAGAATCAGCGAAAACTACCTAATCATGTGAACAGACTAAACTTTGTCAATAAACTCATTAACACCTGGAGGTTCTGGTGCCAATCCTTTTCTTTTTCTAATATCAGCAACACCTGCAGCCAATAGAGACTTTGGAACTTCTGTCCATTCTTTAAAGGAAGTGTTCCATGTTGCACGTCCTGCGGTTTGACCCCTCATAGCTTCAGACAAAGTGAATGTTTCAGAAGCTGGAATCTCACCAACGACAATACTTGATGCACCTTTTTGAGACATGTCAAGGACCTTACCACGTTTACCAGAAAGAATAGTTGCAACATTTCCAACTAAATCAGTTGGAACTCGGACTTCGATTGCCAAAGTTGGCTCCAAAACGGCAGTGCCAGCAGTTAGTAATGCGCCCATACATGCACGACGTGAAGCAGGCCCTAACTGAGACAATCCTCGGTGTGCAGTGTCTTCGTGAGGTACAAAGTGAGTAAAGATAAACTTACAATTCCTCATCTGCTCCTTACAAAGAGGACCTTCTTTCATTACTTCTTCAAAACCAGAATTAATAGAGTCGGTTGATTCTTGAACAAACTGGACACCCTTTGTTCCATTAATCAAAACATTTCCACGTGAATCAAACTTCATAACTCGCTTAATTGTATCAGTATCCCATCCAACACCTTTTAGCAGATCTGAAACTACCTTCTTATCTTTCAAGTCACTAATTTCACCAGTTCTTAGCATATGTGCAATTTCAGGCTCCAGAGGTTCAACTTTCATGAAAATCTTATTGTGTCTATTTGGAGATTTTGCCATGATTGGCTCACATCCACCCTTTACAGTTTCCCTATAGTTAATCAAAGGTTCTGATGTTATGATGTCACACTTTGCATCTTGAATTCTATGAACTGCAACGTCCAAGTGTAGCACACCCATTCCAGCGACAATTGTCTCACCACTTTCTTCATCAATTTTTACAACCAGATTAGGATCCTCAATTGTAAGTTGTCTCAAGATATCCACTAGTTTGGGTAAATCTTTAGGATGTTTTGGCTCAATTGCAATTTGAACAACAGGTTCTGAGACATACTTGACACCTTCAAACATAGGAATTCCCCTGATGGAGGATAATGTGTTGCCAGCTCTACACTCAGTTAATCCCAACAACGCAGGAATATTTCCGGCTCCAAGCTCACCTACTTGCTCTCTCTGATTACCCATAAAGAAATTGACAGATTGTACCCTTCCTTCTCTTTTCTCGTCAATGATATGGAGTGTTTGTCCATCTTTGATAGTTCCAGAAAATAATCTTCCAATTGCAACAGGACCTGCTGCGGGATCCAGCACCATGTTTACGACCATCATGATTGTCGGACCGTCATCTTTACCCGCAAGTAAGGCTTTTCCCACATCGGATTCCAAATCACCTTTCCAAATCTGTGGAATTCGGTATTTAATCGCCTCATTTGGTGCAGGATGATGTTTTACTACCATTCCAAGCACGGCATCAGCCAATGGCGCCTTCTCAACAAGATCTGCAACTTTTTCATCAGTATATGCATCAATTACATCTTTGAACGTGATCCCCCTTTCTTTCATTAAATCAGTGTTAATTGCCCACCTGTCTTTCGCAGAGCCAAATGTCACACTTGCATCTTGAATGGATACTTTCCATTCTTCTTTGTATTGTTGTTCTGCATAGGTGTCAATCAATTGATTGAAATTTGAAACCACTTCTGCCAATTGTGCCTGCATTTTTTCTGGAGTTAATCTTAATTCTTTAATCAGTCTGTCCACTTTATTGATAAATAAAACAGGTTTTACTCGTTCTTCAAGTGCCATTCTAGTTACAGTCTCAGTTTGAGTCATGATACCTTCTACAGCGTCACATACTACCACGGCACCATCAATTGCCCTTAGACTTCGAATGACCCTTCCACTGAAATCAACGTGACCAGGAGTATCAATCATGTTGATAACGTATTCTTGATCATTTTGAGAAAACAGTAAAGTCACATTTGCTTGATAAATTGTAATTCCTCTTTCTTGCTCTTCTTTATCAAAGTCCATGGCAAGTGCCTTTCCTGCAGCCGAGGGGGCAATAATTCCAGAGTACGCCAAAAGGCTGTCACTCATAGTGGTCTTACCATGATCAACGTGTGCAATTACTCCAAAGTTACGAATATTTCCTTTATTTTTAATGATCTTCATAACCTCTGATGTGGACTTGAATTTTGCCATATTCGCAAAACTTTGTTTTCAGGTATTAAACCTTAGCCTTGTAAAAGATCAGTAAATCATTTGGTTGGAAACATCACGAATCTTTTTTGCAACAACAAAATGGCAATCTTTTCTTTTTTTCTTTTTTGCCTCGTTAAGAGGAATCATCTGAGATAGGAAAATACAGTAAATTACCTGAGACAGTTTCTCTGAAGGGATATCAGGATGAATCAAATTGATACCAATTTTTTTAAGATTTTTTCCAAGCTGCATAGAATGCGGATTTTTATCATCAAAAATTATAACGGTGTCACCCTTTTTGGTAGAGAATAATTCCATGTGAGAGAATTGTTCCATTTTTGAATAATGCACATCATATCCTAGAAGTTCATAGAACTTTGCAGCACAGTACATTGTCAGAGGATACGTATGCAAATTGCCCAAAACAAAGATCCTCTTGGAAACATTGGTTTTTTTCGCAGTCAAAGCGGCTTTTTCAAACAATGTTTCTTTTGGAATGCGAATATTTTTCACCAATGAAATACACGTAAGTGCGCTTTCAAGAAAGGAGATACTGCCAGCAGTAAAGACACCACAATCATGAGAACCCAGAGGTATTACATCATCCGATACAATGGCCAGTTTGCTTTGGATTTGAGACGTGATTGCAGTAGCTTTTTTTGCAATCTTTGCAACCATGATGTTGGTAATGGTGTTTCCAGAAATCGAGACAAAGTATACATGCTTTGATTTTACCAATCTCTTATTTCGGTACAGATCTAACGGATCCATTGCCCTAACGATCCCATCAGAAAAGGACTCAGCAAGTAATGAAGATACCAGAGAATCCCCACTTCCCGAAAATATGATATTTTTTTGTTGGCTCGCTGACAGTGTTTTTTGTTTTTTGAAGGATTTTAAAAAATGCAATTGCATCTCAATATCTTTCTCATATGCCACCATGGATTTCATGATGCCAATTGATTTTGGACATATATTAGAAAAACGATCAATGGTGGGTTTTGGTATTTATTACGATAATTCAGAAAACAAATGTGGAAATTTCTGTAGGTCATACTCCCGATTCAGATGACGCATTCATGTTTTATGGAATGTTTACAGACAAGGTCCCATCCCCAGATTTTAAGGTCAATCACGTTATTGAAGACATTGAAAAATTAAATCGCAAGGCTACTGATCCAGTACTTGACGTTACTGCTGTATCAGTCCACGCATGCGCATTCATTCCAGGATATACTATTTTGAGAAGTGGCGGGAGTTTTGGAATCAACTATGGTCCAATAGTCACAGCAAAAAAGCAGATGACAATAGAGGAGATAAAAAAATGCAAGATTGCCATTCCAGGAAAGATGACATCAGCATTTTTACTTCTTCAGTTAATGATTGGGAAATTTGACTATGTAGAAATGAATTTTAGCGACATTCCCGAAGCTGTCAGAACAGGCAAAGTAGACGTAGGACTTGTAATTCATGAGACACAGTTATCCTACGAGCAAGAAGGAAACGTCAAAATTCTAGATGTGGGAGAATGGTGGAATAAGATAACAAACGGCCTGCCAGTACCACTTGGAATTAACGTGATGAAAACAGATCTTGGCATGGAAACAATTGTGAAGTTTGACAAATATCTTCAGGCATCAATAGAGTTTGGAATAGAGCATTTTGAGGACGCATTGGAATACGCAATGCAATATTCCAGAGGAAAAGAAAGAAGTCTGATTGAGAAATTTGTAAAAATGTACGTCAATCATGTAACGGTCAACATGGGTGACCCAGGAGAAGAATCAATCAGGAGATTGTTCAAAATGGCAAAAGAAAAAGGCTTGGTACCAGACTTTGAAATCAGCATAGCCACCAAGTAATTATAGAACGGGAAAAAAATAGCATTCATGGGAGATGGAATTGGCGGAGCAGTAATTTCAATTATTACAAACAACGCTTTTGAACTGCTGGTAAGCCATACGCGAAAAGACAATCAGGAAAGCTACGGAAAAGTTGAGAAAATAATCATGGGGAAGATAGACGATCCAAATGAACCGCAATACGAAGAGAAAACAAAAGAAGATCTTGAACGAGCACTAAAAGGAAAATTCGTCTCATGTAATGTTCAATATAGAGATGCAAAAACAGATGCCCTAGTTTGCAACGTATTTGTTCAAAGACCCCCAGAGGGATTCTAGTAAATAATTATACAAAATATCTACCATGCATATGTAAACCGTGGCGGTATTTTTACGATAAAATTATGAATTCAACCAGAACAGGCGTTACTTGCTACTTTTCAATCAAACAATGCATGCACATCTTCTTCCGCAGAATCTCAAACCATTAGAAACAGTGAACAAATAATCCTTGCAGTCAGTCAAGGACCAACGTTGGGCAGCATAATGATTCGAAGTGTCACGGGTTGAATTTGTCTAGATCAATGCGAGAAGGTTTGTTGATCACTCCAACACGCATCTTAAGAAAACATACGTGACTTTAAAAATTGGAATGCTCAATGTAGTTTCAGCAACACCTGCTTTACCACGAGTACTTTTTCATCACCATCATATGCGATAACGTAAAAAATACCCTTCCCATTTTCCAACGAAGTGACATAAGACAGCACCATTTCGTCATTGACGGTGTTCTCCGAGAAATTAGGCATGCAGCTCACACATCCCACCTCATAATGAGATACGTCATCATCATGATTCCAGGCCAACTGGACTGATACACCAGAAGATCCATATTCAATGATGGTTGCAGTTACATCATCAAGAGGCTGGGCATATGCAGCATTCAATGATACGATAAGGAAAATACTCGCAATTGCAATCAATGGAATCTTGTAATGTGCTGTCAAACCCTGTCTTCTTTGATCTTCAGGTTTTATCCTTTAAACATGTCGCAGGATTCACATATGTTCGTGTTTGACAACATCAGGGCCCATCAGATTCAAAATCTACCCATGCAGGATTCGAATCCATGACTAATCTGATGCGTGCAGGATTTTGCTCCAAGCAACAGCATTGGCCGATGAATTCAGTCGCTTAAACTAGACACTCCAAACTAAAGCCCGCCGCCAGAATTTTTACTCAATTCTATGTCGTATCCACTAGGATCTTTGACGTATACAGAAACTGACTTTTCAAATTCTACAGGGCCACCGTATAGAACTTCAACATCCAATTCCCCGCATTTTTTTATTATGTCATCAAAGTTTGTAACGTGAAAGCCAAAGTGAGCTATTCCGCCATTTGGAGACATTTGAGGATTCTCATATAAGCAGAGCTTGATTGAATCGTTACCAATTATTTTTGACGGAACAACTAACTTGTTGGGAGAATTGTCATCTTTTCTAATCTTGAATCCAAAGAGATCTTTGTAGAAATTTACTGTCTTCTCAAGATTCAGGACACTCATGTTCACATGATCCATAGATGTTGCTTTTAGAAAGTTACTCATGAGACATTGGAAGAAATTACGATATTAATCTGTTTTTTGAACAAGTGAACTACGGGGTGGATCTGAATCCTAAAACCGATGAACCATTAGATTACGTCTGCTATTGCTTGGACTGTACTTTAGATTGCAATTGCAGCATGAGCACCTTACGCCGCCCCATCTCATAAACAGGGCGGTTGTACAGTACTTTTGCCCGTCGCCGTACCGGGAACCGCCATACGGCTTTGATACCGTGTATTGGCCGTGTCGGTCATTGCAGGCCATGATGATGAATGAAAAGGTAATTCAGATTTGAATTATTTTAGTATGAAAGAATCTCGATCAGGATGAAATGTTTTGTTGATCATTGTATTGCTACGTATGAATGTGAAAGTCTTAATGCAACAAAAAATCACTGCACTTATGGTGACATCGAAATGAGCAATGAAATGTCCAAAAAAGTTCCCATAGCATTACTAGAGATTTTTATTGTCGTTGCAATAGTATTGATAATTGCCATATTCATTCAAGGGACAAGTAATGAGACCGTTACCCCCTCACAACCATTGAATTCACAGCAGGTCAACACATTGGATGACGAGAGTGACAGTCATTTCATGTCAAGTAAGTTGTATTCGGGACCATTTGCCATCCTCAATGGAAGTTACGGTGTTGACGATACAGCATTTTTTATCGGCAGTGATATTTCTCAAGGTTCAAAAGGAGACATCTTGTTCATTCGTCCCGATGGGGAAATTCACCACACGCTGCAATTTGATGGCTCAAAACAAGCAGTTAATCACTATTTCACGCCTGTTTCATCAAATGATTTGAAGGAATGTCAGGACTGCAAATTCTTTGGAACATGGGAAATTGTATTTAGACCTATTGAGGAAAATTTCTACCCTCCAATTCAATTTGAAGTTGAAGACAACAGGTAAAAATCCCGAGTGCTAGAAATATAAAATTATGTCTAAATCCGCTTGATGTCCGGCTTGCTCCTATCATTCCTTGAATGATTCATCAGCAGCAGTTACAGTATGACAATAAAACCAGTTTCACTCAATAAACAGTGCGCAGTGAATGCAGTATTTTTGCCGGAACGCGTATCTTAATCCAGTTCTCCCAGCCCAGTATTGTATGCATTGGTTTGAACAGCCAATGAGAGGCGAGAGTTTAGAAAATCACAATAGATTCAAGTTCTTTTTGAAACATGTCAGATAAGCATTCTATAGTGCTTCAGATTTTTTATCATGATTGAGCAATTGTGAAAAAAGATGAGTTGATTTTCATAAATTTTCTCGATATCATGACCGCATTGCTATCCTTCACGCTGTTAATCTTATGCTTTAACTCAGACATATCATCATCACGCAGCAGTGATAAATCAATACGGTTTACATGCACATATTACCTAATATACAGTAAAATGAGATCAGTGTCATCATGGTTCTAGTAGACAAAAAAATTCTAGCAGGAGGAATAGCAATGATCGTTGCAGGAATCATACTGACCGTATCTGTTGCCGAATCACCTGCAGGTCATCCCGAAATGACAGAGGAAGAGATAATCGATTTGATGGTAGCCGAGGATGAAAATCAAGCTTTTGAGATGCTATCTGGAATTTTAATCGGGATAGGATTCTTGCTGGTATTGATTAGTTTTGGCGCAAGAAGGAAAAAAGACAGTGTTAAAAGAGAAGAGAAGAAACCAGCAGAATAAAAATTCCTTAATTAATACAAATCAAATTTCTTTTTACAGTTACCGCAAAATCTTTGTTTGGTTTTCTTGCTTTCTGTACCCAAATCGGAACCACATCTATCACATTTTTTCTTAATCATCATCAATTATCCGATTTCTATCATTGTCTTCCAATCATGTTATTGAATGTTCTCTTGAACACTCATACTAGAGATTTTGGGAATAATTCATCAAAGCCCTTTAGTGTTAGGAGAGACGAAATTTCTTTTCCATATTTTCTGGTTTCAATCCACATATTTTTCAAATTCATCAATTTTTCTTTCAGAATTTTCATTTGTTCTTCTGTCAGGTTGGGTTCTTTTCCCACTTTGGAGATCAATTCATCGATTTTAGTTTCAAAACTTTGTATGTCTATCTGCCCAATTCGAATTTGGCTAAAGGACTCAGCATTGATAGGTTGTATCTCCACAAAATTTGGATGAGAGAAAACTTCTCCTGAAGATGTAATGGAATAGAAAATTGTAACGTCAGATGAGGCATTACGCTTTTCAACCAACGGAGAAGATTCATGTTCCAAGCGTTGAATTGCTGCAGAAACACTATCTGGATCAGAGCAGAGGAGCCTAATCAGTTCTTTCAAAGAATAATCACACACATAAAGAAAGTTCAAAATCCTATTCCTCAGTTTACCACTCCAGAACAAATCATTGCCTGATTTTTTTAACATGTATCCCGAACCAAAAACAGCAGGTACAGATTCAATCAATCCACCTTCGGCCAAATATCGAAGTTTCACATCTAGTTCATCGATGCCTGTTAATTTGACATTATTTTTTCTTATATCGATTTCTTTCAAATAATGAGATTCGGTTTGTTTCATTGTCCACAAAATTTCTACATCTATATCATCCATGAATTTGATCATAATCAATTCAATATGTGATTATCTGAAAACGCAAAATTAATTTATTTCATTAATCAATCCCTCATTAAATCATCATTTTCTGCCAAAGGGAGACAGAGATATCAGAGCCCCACCCACCATCATTACAAACCCCAAAATCAAGATAGCACGCAAAATGAGATGATCATGGCCCAGAACAATATAATCAGATTGAGTAACTGAATAAGAAACCAGAGAGGTTCCAAATAATATGATAGAAATTCCAGTCATCGTTATCTTCCTCATATTTCATGAAGACATGCAATGGAATATTATCTAGACGCTTTAATCTTCGGCATATCAACACCAACCAGACAGGATCTTATTATTAAAGAAAAGAAAATAGTGCATAACTGACATGATTCATGCAGTGACTAACACGAAATGATGCTAATTTCTGACGCCTGATTATTCCTCAACGTAGCAATGCATACACATGATCTTCTGCAGAATTTCAAACCAGGAATAATCGTGAGTAAATCCCTCTTTACAATATGTCAAAAATCAATGAGATAATTCATGAGGATTGGAAGCAATCAAGTTTGAAATGGTCTCGATCAAGATAAAATGTTGCATCGATCTTTATCTATTCCATTAAATCTTCATTTAGACTCAGTGGTGGAGTTGTCGATTAAGTTCAGTTCCTAAACAATGGTATCAACCAAAATACGATCTAAATTACCATGCTTGCCCAATCACGATATGTTTTTGGACAAACCTTCAACATCAGAAGAAATAAGTCATAATCAAATGAATCAAACTCATCACTTGGAATACAATCATCAGGTTCTTTAGAGTTTGATGGCGGACTGATTGTTTTTTTGGATTTCTTTAATTCCTTCATAATTTCGCAATGTACTTATTGTGAATATTCCAAAGCTGCAAACGCCACTGCACCATTAACCACATACACGAAATAATTAACTCCAAGAACTATCTGAACCTGACAGGGGTTGTACTGGAGATTGTCACCTAAAATAAAAAAATCATTCAAAACATCTAACTATCGACCAGAACCACACCCATCATTGCAAGTATCATATAAAATTTTAATGATTAGCATCATGTCTCTCATCACAATTCCTTTTGTTACAGTTAATGCTGAAAATGAAATTCAGATATGGTATGAGGATGCAGAAGCATTGTTTACCCACCAAGAATATCAAAAAGCGTTTGATCTATATGACAAAATTTTACAAATTGATGAGAATCACGCCGGTGCATTAGGAGGCAAGGCAGCAACATATTATCATTGGGAAGATTACCCCGAGTCTGAAAAGTTTTTTAATTTGGCTCTAACCCAGGAACCAAATAACGGGTTCTTTTTGAGTGACAAAGGCTCGCTGATGTTGGAATGGGGAAAATTAGATGAGGCACTCGTTCTTTTAAAAGATGCAACACGCATTCTTCCAAAAAATTGGGATTCATTTCAGGGATATTCCAACGCACTTCATAGAAATGGAGATTATGCAGAAGCAATAAAGCAAAGAAAAGTTATCCTGGAATTTGAGCCTGACAATATAGAAGCGATGATAGGAATTGGAAATTCCCATCATGCCTTGGCAAATAAGCATCTAAGGTCGGAAGAAGGTATTTGGGCACAAGAAGAATTCAATAAAGCAATCAGCAGTTATGAAGACGCAAGGGAAATTATCAGAAACAGTCTCAACGCAATAATTGGTCTAGGAAATGTTGCGGTAGATCAAGGCAATTTTAGAGGCGCTTTAAATTTTTATGATGAGGCCATAGAAATTAACCCTGATTATCTGAATGCATGGAAAGGAAAACGTACTGCGTACCATATGTTAGGCGAAGATGAAAAGAGGACAGCAGCTCATGTCAAGATTCTAGAATTAGAGGAACTGAATAAAAATCCAGTAAATGAAGAAGCAAAGAAAATCCCATCATGGGTAAAAAACATGTTTGAATGGTTTGCAAAAAATCAAATTTCAGAAGATGAAGTGATTTCCGCAATTCAGTATCTGATTGATGAGAAAATAATCATTCTTAATTCAAGGAATTGATTAGATGATTCCCATTTACACCATGATCTGATAATCCAGGTGCTGTCGCTGTTTATTCATAGTTGATGTGGCGGCGATACCGCCGTTTCAGTTGTCTAAATTAATCCATGTCAAACCAAAAGCGCGGATGCGCCGAATTACTTCTGTTAGACGGGATTTATCATCAATATTGCATGAACATTACAAAGCAAATCAAATGTAAAATCACTGGAATCATTTTGAGAATGACCGTGAATCTGCTAGCGGACGAATTCTCTACAGATGAATTTGTGAATATAGTAATTACCATATTGAGACATTTGATTTTGTAAAATTGATCTTATTTGTCACGTACCACCCATTCTAATTAGGTAATTGAACAATAGCCAAGTTCTTTTAGAGATCAAACCGATAATAATCAAGGTTGTTTTAGTGAACATCTAAGACAATCTTAAAACATTTGAAAACTTCGAAACGACTTTACCTGCGAATCTAAAAACTTCGTAAAAATCGTCGGAAGACGAGGACGTGATAATTTGATCCTAGATCAAATAGAAACCATCTGGTTATTACGCTAAGTATAGTCACTTTGGTCAAATTGCTGACAAAAAATCAGTAATCAAGACAAGCTAAGCGACCTATTTAGATTCGAAATAAATCTCGAATTTCCTTATTTTGTTTTTATTTCATTATGAAAAAATACCGCAATCACATACGCCCCTATGGCTGACTCACGAAAGTCCTGTAGGTTGACTTGTTCCGATCAAGTATCGTCCTCGACATGCAGGTAAACATGAACACACCCGATGAAATCTCCACAATTTTCATCCCCTTGGCCATAAGATAAAACAAGATTCGTAGAATGTGCAAAAGGGGAAAAATCATTCAAACTTCAAAGCAAAAAATAGGACTTGAAAAGTAATCCAGTGATAGTAATTAATCAACATCAAATGGAATCCACATGCTGGCTCAAAGAAAAGTAAACATAGCAAGTTGCATCATCATTCCCTGCTTTACAGTATTTGTTTTATTAGTTGGATTTTCTACTATGGACATTGCATTTACCCAGTCAGAGGATGCTTTGAGGTATTTTGCAAAGGGGACAGTTACGGGAGAGCATTTCAAAGACAGTGTGATATGGACTCAAATCAATAATGCACAGATAACCATCATCGACACTTGGGAGTCTCAACGAACAAAATTCCAGGGAACCGTAACACAGTCAATTGAATGTGAGTCAAACTACCAAATTTGCCTAGATGCCAAAGTTACCCATGTACTCAACACTGCCGCTATACGTGTTGGAGATAAATTTGTGATAAAAGTAGATGCCGAGGACAACGTGCAGAAATATGAATGGCTTTCAGGCAATCTCAAAGAATTTGAAATAGAGGCAAAAGTAACAAGGGATTCTAAAAAATCCTCTAAAAGCATAATTGATGTTGGAAATGATATTTTTCCAAAAGACATAGACGAGTATACGTTTGCACGAGGAAATCCGCAAAGTGATATCGTGCTTGTTTATGCGCAGGGAGGACCCACATCACTTCTGGATACCGAAGGTCTTTCCCACATATATGATTCAGGCATGCATTCAAAGCTGAAAGATGCGTTGTTTGTAAATGTCCACCAGGCTCAGACACTGATGCCTGAACTGTTTGTCGAAAACAGCATTTCATTTGATCAGGCAAAGCAGCACGATGCAAAAACAACTCAAATGCTCTACAAAGTGATAAAATATTTCAAGGATGACGGAAAAACAGTATACGTAGTCGGAATTTCATTTGGAGCATTTGTAGTCCAGGACTTGCTTGTAGCGAATGGAAACATAGCTGACGGATATTTGATCATGGTTGGCAGATTAAACATACAAGATGCAATTTGGACTTCCTTTAGCAAGGGAATTGTAATGGAATTTGATGATGACGCATTGACTCCAATCATGGCAAATGACATTGGCAAAGATCATGGCGTATCTGAAAACATGCACAAGCTTGCAGCAGGGTTGGGACACAAAAGATACGTAGAACTGCTTGAAGACGTGAATCTTTCAAATGTTGTGTATGTCTACGGTGAAAAAGACAACAAGGTAGGAAAACTAAGTGATCTCGAACTGGAATTCCTACATAGTCACAACGCAACGGTATTGAAGAGTCAAAATGGCCACTTGGATGCAGTTTATGAAAAACTGGATGAAGGGATTCAGAAAATGGCAGATACACTCAACTAGAATTCAAATCAGCTAGAACAATCTTGAGTGAAATATGACAGTGTATGGAGTAACAAAGGATGGGCATTGCATCTTTTGGGAAATGAACAGGAATATATAAAATACATTTTAGCAGTACTAGAAATAAACCCTGATCTTCAACAAGCAAAAAAGAATCTAAAATTTATCAAGACAAGGATTACCGAATCCCAACAAAAATAAAATCATCCCCGACTCACAAAGCACGTTACAGTATTGTTTTTTGTATCATAGATTGTCCTTTTGATACGTATGATGACAAAACAGATCAAGATTTCTCAGTGCAATTTCTGCAGAATATCGGGTATTTTCTGACTTTGATTTCTTGTAAATTTTATCAAAGAAGTCTTCCTTTGTGATCTTATCATCGATGTAGGACATTGTTATTAACTATGAGGCGTGAAGTTATTAATAAGCATCAGGAATTAGCACATAACGGAATTGATTCATGCAGAAATCAGCATATATCCCATGGCTACAAGAACTACCAGTGCCAGTTTTTACATTGCAAAGGCAATAGAATCAATTCAAAATATTGAAAACTTGAGATATCAAATTGGCCCAATGGGAACGATACTGGAATCAGACAGCATAGATGTGATTAATTCAGCATCAAACAAAATGATGGATACAGTTCACAATCTAGGAATAATGAGAGTGGAAATCATGATCAAAATTGATTCAAGAAGGGACAAACATGTCAAAATGGAAGAAAAGTTAGAATCTATTAAAAAACAAATGCAAGGATAATACGCTTCTTTGTAAATTTGTATTATCGGCAGTTTTATTTCATGAAAGTTTGGTTTGTTATGAAGACCAGTGTGTTTGTTCTAATTCTAAAGTTTGTAGGATCTCTATTGCTTACATCTAGAATTTTTTCAAAATTCCAAAGTGTGTGTTTCTTTGTGCGGGTGTGCGACCAATTTCTTTAACCATTGTTGCCAATTCTTCTACAGATGACGACGTTGCTTTTCCTGCAGCACGGTAAATCTCTTCAGAAAATGCAGTGCCAACTAAATCACTCCCTCCATTTGACAGTGCAACCTGAGCAAGTTTCTTTCCATAAGCAACCCAATATACAGAAATGTTGTTTAGGACGTTTGCAAGCATTAGTCTGGACAGCGCAGTTATTCTCAGATCATATACGGATGAACACTCATGATTTACCAGATGTTCTTGCTCAAGTTCAGTGTTATCCAAACTGAACTTCAACGGAATCAGGGTCAGGAAACCGTTAGTTTTCTTTTGTAATTCACGAATTTTAATTAGATGATCGATGATATGCTCTGGTTTTTCGATATGGCCATAAAGCATGGTCACATTGCTTTTGATGTCCATGTTATGAGCCTCCTCTATGACATCAAGCCATTGCTGCCCAGAACATTTCCCCTTAACGATTTTTCCTCGAACATCAGGATGAAAGAGTTCAGCACCGCCACCAGGCATCGAATCAAGTCCAGCATCCTTAAGGCGAGATAGAATTTCTTTAGTGGAATTTTTTGTCAGTTTTGACAGATAGTAAATCTCAGCTGCAGTCAATGCTTTGATGTTTAATTGAGGATGACTCTTTTTGATGGCCCTCATCATATTCTCATAGTACTCCAATGGGAGTTTTGGGTGAAATCCCCCTACGATGTGAACCTCGGTCGCACCCATTTGTTTTGCAATTCCAACCCTTTGCTCTATTTCCTGCGGACTCAGCGTATACGCATCATCCGCGTCCTCTTTCCTATAGAATGCACACATCTGACAACTGGCTGCACAGACATTGGTGTAGTTCATGTAGTATGATGCAGCGAAAGTCACAGTATCACCTACCAGTTTCTTTCGGGCATTGTCTGCGACTGACGCAAGTAAATGTAAATTGTCATAATTCATCAGTTCAAGACCGTCCTTTTGAGACAGTTCCTCACCTGCAATTGCACGATCCAAGGCTTGAGAATCGGCTACCAGATCCGTTAGCATGATGCTTGGTTTTTCTATCAGGATATATTCCTTATAGTCTCAAGAAATAAGTAACCAGTCATACCTATAACATCATGGTACTTCCTCTCGTAGACGAACACAAGCCAAAGTGCTACTTATGTCACGATGGTTTTGAAGACGTGGAAGAACTGAGAACACATCAAAAGTCATCACACGAGGATCATTTTGAAGAAAACGAAAAGCAGAACAAACGAGAACCGGCACCAGGCGACGTCACAGTGTTTTAGATTTTTTTGTTTTCTCGGATCTAAGTAATTCCTGAGCCAAATCTTTAGAGACATTTGCCAATTCATAATGCCCATCAATAGCCAAAGCATTTTTGAAATGTTTTATCGCTTCTTCCAGTTTGCCCATCTCGCCCAATGACAGTCCCTTGTATGCAAGGGCAATTGGTGATTTGTTATCAACCAGCATGGCACGATCATAGCAATCTATCGCCTCTAAATATTTTTGATCTGAATGTAACGTGGCACCCTTGTTAAGTAATGCATTAAAATTATCAGGTGAAATACAAAGAGCTTTGTCATAATACGTGATGGCAAGTTTGAATTTTCCCATATTTTGTAGTGTGGCTCCCTTGTCAACCAGTACATCTACATTGCCAGGTTCTTTTTTGAGTGCTAAGTCATAAAGTCTTAGCGCATCAAAATAATTTTCATCCTCTGCACATTCAAACGCCTGTATCAATATTTTTTCCATGAAATTGCCCACAGATTTTGAAGGTTTTTTATCAATAATAAACTGATTTTTTCTTCCAGAAACGATCAGTTGCTCACATATCTGCTGATGAATCATACTTTTTGATAGATAAATTTACAATTAAACAAGTGATCATTGTGCAATAACCAATCAAGATTACAAGAAATGTCAGATAATCTATGACGCATGCTTGTCTCTAGGGTCGATTTCCAATGATCTGTTGAAGCATTCCATAGATTCCACATATCTTCCAAGGCTACGGAGTGCGACTCCTTTGTGATTCCAAAGATCAGGATCATTTTGATTCAATAGCAGTGCTTGTTCAAAATATCCTAGCGCGTCATCAAACTTACATTCATCCATAAGAGATTTGCCGGTCTTTACAAGAGAATCTATCTGAACCATGAATAATCGGATATGACATTTGTATTAAAGATAAAGAATGAGTTAAACAGAAATGCTAGAAGCTGGACAAACGTACACGTAACACCTGAAAATTTAAATGAATTATGATCCACAACATAACATGAATCTAGATGAGACAGATGAAAGAATCCTAAAACACCTATTAGTTGATGCAAGGCAATCTGCAAGACAGCTTGCCCTGAAACTAGGAATGTCAACAGTCACAGTACTATCAAGAATCAAAAAATTAGAAAAAGAGAAGATAATTCTCGGATATACGGCAATCGTTGATCATGAAAAAATAGGATACTCTCTTACGGCAATAATCGAAATCATTGCCAAGAACGACAAGGTCATGGATATTGAAGATAAGATATCAAAGTTTGAAAATGTCTGCGGCGTATATGACATCACGGGTTCAACGGATACCATAATAATAGCAAAATTCAAAGAAAGAGATGAATTGAGCAAGTTTGTAAAGGGTCTAGCATCCATTCCCAACGTGGAAAATACGATAACTCATGTAGTTTTAAACACCACAAAAGAAGATTTTAGATTATCATAGGCAGGATAAGATGAACAAATTTAGTATTTTTGCAATTTCCATTCTTGTTTTTGGAGGATTTCAGTTTGCCGAAGCACAGAACAGTAATCTTGACATGAAGCTCGAGGTAAGCGATGACGAAAAAATAATTCTTTTTTCCGGATTCGCCATTGCAGTAATTGCCATCTTTATGTTTCTGGCAAGGGATATCATCCTTAGGAAAAAAACATCATACGACAAAGAGAACCTGGAATCAAAAAAAGACAAGACGTTTGAAAAATATCATTCAGACTGGGGAGATGACTATGAAGATCTTGGACAGAGACGAAACACAAAAGAAGAAAAGGAGTTTCGTGACGCATCAAACAATGATGAGCTACCAAATTACTATGACATAATTGGCGTATCAAGTGATTCAACCCCAGAAGAAATCAAGAAGAAGTTCAGAGAGAGGGCAAAGAAAACACATCCAGACAAGACAAAAGAAGACTCTGAAAACGAGATGGCAGAACTGAACAAGGCATATGAAGTTCTCTCAGACAAGGAACTAAGGGAAAAATATGACAGATATCTTAACGTTGACTAGATTACCTCAAGTTTCACTATGATCAAACTCAGTTCAATAGAATTTGGGGTCTGAACGCTATTTGTAAGATTGGTAGATATTTCCAAATTGACCAAATCCCCACCAGATTCTATTTGAGTAGTGATCTTCAGTTCACCGAATTCAGTATTTGGTCCAAGCATTTTGCTTGTCAACAGTGGAACTACAGAAAGATCATCTATGACACAGTTCATTTTGTAGGCGAATTTGTCTGAAAAATAAACACCTCCACGAGTAGTAGGCCCATTTACAGGAACAGATGAATTTAAAATAATGGCATTTGTAATATCATAAACAGTCTCATCTAGATGAAGTATAAATTTGGGAGATCTTTTCTTATTGAATTCGATCAACTGTTCTAGTAAACTCATATTAAATGACATTTAAAATCAAAAAATCAATAATTCTATTGAGTGTTTCTAAACATAGTCATGGAAAACAACAAAATGTTAGAAATTCATAGAACATATTTAAAAACAGTAATTTCTTAAAACTAGCATTGCAGCAATTTGCAAACACGCATTCAATGAGAAATGAAATTCTCAATTTAATGGTAAAAAATGGTCTAGAAGAAGACAGCTATGTAGAGATGTTAGACTATACAATTGAGTTGTTTGAAAGTCAGGGACTTGGAACAGAATATTATGGATATCACAACATCAATCATGAATTAGAAGTGACATATGTTTCACTTTTGGCCGTGAATCAAAAAAGGATTCAGTTTACAGAAGAGGACATAAGATATCTGTACGTCGCAGCGTTGTTTCACGACTTTGATCCTCAAAAAAGCGTCGATAAGCCTCACGAGGATAGCGTTTTAAGATTCATCTCGATGGATAAAAAACTCCTCCAGCTAATCAATGATGTAAACATGGATTTGGAAATAATCAAGGTCTTAATATTAAGAACAACGTATCCTTGGAGCGGGGAATTGAAAAAGAGTGCTGAAGCACAAATCAAGCAATGTTTTGACAAGTCAGGATTGACAAGAAATGACTTGGTATATCAAGAACACATCATGGAGATGGGTTCATACCTGTCAGTGGTAGACAGAATTAGCGGTTATGCGTTAGGCGATTTTACGAAGGCCATGGAGATGGCAAAGATGAATGCACATGCACTCGCATGGAGGCCATCATTGATCATAAGAAGTGCAGTAGCATACTTTGAAGAACTACTAAACAAGGAAACAGATATGGTAAAAGCGATTTTGAAAGTACTTCCGAAGGAAATGCGAAAAAACTTTTTTGATACAGTATTATCATTTATGAAAATAAGACAACAAGAAATCACCATACAGGCAGATTATGCATATGAAAATCTTAAACTGGTCCCTACAATCGAATGCATGTCAACTAGGGAAGATCCCAAGTTCATCAGCACGTTATATGAGATATTTTTGGAATTGCCCACTCCTTTGCAATTTGAAAAAGAAAATTTTGAAAGATCTATTAAAAATCCACAGATTATCATCAATACACTGAGACTGAATGACAAAAATGGCGAAATCGTCGGATTTTCAAAAGGAGGACCGCTAGAGAAATACAAGCTACGTGAGGAAATCAGAGATGAAAACTATGGTTTGGGAAATACGGTGTTTTTAGAACCGCTGGCATTGAAAATGGGTTATTGGGGATTAAGAGGGGGCAGCGAAATGCGTCACATGTTCATCATGCAATCACACTCCATGAAGTACAAGTACATGACCAGTTTTGCCTTACGCGATGTCATTAGTGGAAGAATAGACAAAGAGCAAGCAGAATTTGTCACATTATTTGATCCGGAGAGATGGGATTACTATAGAATCAAAATATAGATTTTGCACATGAAAGAATCGGTTCGTAAAAAACTTCAAAGATGCATTCAAGGAGAAGTATTATCAAGCAGTGAATTCAGAGAGTTTTATTCAGTGGATGCAAGTGCATACAAAATTATTCCAAAAATAATAGTGATACCAAAAAATGAAAAAGACGTCATCAACACAGTCAAGATTGCTAAAAAAACAAAAATGTCGGTTACAGTACGCGGCGCAGGTACAGGTCTGGTAGGAAGTGCATTGAATAATGGAATAATTATCGACATGAAAAATTTTAACCGCATAAAGGTTCATAGGAATTACACCATCGTGGGTTCAGGTACACTCAAAGGAAATTTAGATAGAAAACTCGAAGGACAGAAAAAATTCTTCCCACCCAATCCCTCGATTGGTTCTTTTTGTTCGGTAGGAGGAATGCTAGGAAATAACTCGAGTGGGAGTAGAAGCCTAAAGTATGGAAGCGTTATCGAGAACGTCAAAGAAGTCACATTCATTGACGGAAATGGTCAGAAAATTACCCTTCCAAAAAATAAAAAAGTTGCAAACAAGATCATAGAAATTACAAATAAGATAGACAGTAAAAAATTTCCGGCAGTTTCCAAAAATTCATCAGGATACAGGATAGACAAGGTAAAAACCAATGATGATTCACATAAAATTATAATCGGTTCTGAAGGAACATTGGGAATCATAATATCTGCAAAACTGAAAATTAGAAACAAGCCGATTAGAAGGATTCTTTTTGTTATAGAATACAAAACAATTAAAGAAGCGGTGAAAAATTGTGTCGATATTAGAAATTTGTATCCTTCTGCAATAGAATTTGTAGATAAAACCACACTAAACGAAATTAAATTCAAATTTGACAAGAAAAGTAAGTGCCTGCTTTTTGTAGAATATGATGAAAAAATTACTTCAAATGAAAAAAAGCTAAAATCAATCGTGACAGGAAGGATCGCCAAAAAACTGCAAACAGATGAAGAGATCCTCAAATGGTGGAAATACAGAGATTCGTCACTACATTACAGCCTAAAAACAATGAAAAAAGAAAAAATGATCCCCCACGTGATTGAAGACGCAGCAGTTCCCCTGATTGATCTTCCAAAGGTATTCGCAGAACTGAATAAAATCAACAAAAAATACAATACTAAATCCATCATTTACGGACACGCAGGGAATGGGAACATGCACGTACGTCTAATTTCAAATGAGCATAAAATCACAATCGTGAAAAAGATCGCAACAGAGTATTTCCACGAAATCATCAAGATGCAGGGAACCATTACCGCAGAGCACGGAGACGGACTTGCACGCTCAGAGTTTATCAGTAAACAATACGGAGCAAAAAACTATCAAATATTCAAGGAGATCAAAAAATTTTTTGATCCTGCAAACATACTCAATCCTGGAAAAATCATTACAGACAAGAGTACCATGATAAAAAATATCAGATGATATGCATTATCCGCAATAGAATGTCAAAGAACATGCAGAAACGCTTTAGTAACTAAAAAATGTCCAAAAAATCGTGTCAGGCAAAGGCATTGGCCTATTATTGATGATAACGATAACGTTAAGTGTCAATCCAGCATTTGCATTAACCGAATTAGAAAGATCATCAATTGAGAATCCAAGATTGGAAAATGCATTTGAAGCACCCATCATGGACAATGTAAACGTAAATCAGCAAATTCAGATTTCATCTGACATTACAAACTATCAACAGAAATCTCAGAATTTTGTATACCTGGTCCAAATTAAAAATGAATCAGGGTGGGTAGTGTCATTAGAATGGATTAGTGGTCAGCTCACACCAGATCAGAAACTAAGTCCGTCATTATCATGGACCCCAACCAGTTCGGGCAAATACGTTGCAGAGATTTTTGTTTGGGAAGGTTTGAAAAATCATAATGCATTATCAGAATTTTCCAAATTACAAATCAGCGTAAGTTAAAGCCATTACAAGAACATCTAATGAGTGAAATAATTGATCCGATAAGAATTGCAAACAGATAGATTTTTCAAATTGGGTATCAAAAGCCCATTACTACAAACAAGTCAACCACGTAAAAAAGATCGGGAATTTGTCTAATAGTAAAAAAAGTTCGACAAGATCCTGCTAATATAAGATCTAGCCTAGTACAGTCATGACAATAGGATATTGTGTAAAGTGTCGAGACAAACGAGAAATCGGCGGCCCTAAACCATATACAATGAAAAATGGGAAACCTGCAATCAAAGGCACATGCCCAACATGCAGTACTGCCATTTTCAGAATAGGCAGAGGATAATCTTCTCACTAGAGAAAATCAATATTGCCATTCATCAGTAATGCCATTCCATAATGAACGTAAGGGGGATGGATCTTTTTCTATTTCTTCAGTAATTCTATTTTTTAATACAAAGGCAAAATTTTCCAGAGCATCAACGCCCCCATCAGCATACAATTCATGACCAATCTCAGTAATCCGCTTGTGTTTTTCTGATATGTCTGCAGATTCAGGGTTTTGAAGACAGAACGTCATCAAATCTATCAATTCTTCCTCAAGCATGAAATCCATTAACGATGTGCATGACATATTCACATTTTAACTTTGATTATCCATAATCACGTCATTCTTGAATGAAAAACAAAGTCAAAAGACGTTTGATGAAAAAATGTCAAAAATTACAACCAACACATGGCATACCATCCAACAATGATCTATGTAGATGATTGAAACATAGAAGAACCAAGACATCATGACAATAAATTTCAATTATTTACTGATTCAACCTATTAAAGAAATCTAAACTTGGCACAGGTTCTAAAAATATATAAAAAAAGTAAATTTTGGAAAGGGTTAAAAATTACAAAATATGAAAAAAAGAACAATTTTCTAAAAATATGTGAGGTATTTGTACGGTCGCTCTTTTATTCCACCAATCATTAGAATAAATGATAACTTCTAGATTAGGGTCGGGATACGAATTTATTTTTCTTTGACCACTAATCTTTGATGACTCATTCAAAACTACATCAGACGTCCAATTTTTTACCAAGATAAAAAAATAGAAGAGAACATTATTCTTTATAGTGAACCAATAATGTATTCCCCATAACAGGATGAACTGCTATGATTTTTTCATCTTTTTCCGCCAAAAAATCATTAACGACGTCCTGAAGGAAAACTCCAGGTTGTAATTTGTCAGCTTCAAAATATTTTACTTTGTGAACCATATAGCGATTATGAATTTAGACATTATAACATTAGTGGGCGTCAGAACAAAATTCCATCACATGAAATTAAAAAGCAATTTTTAAACATGATTAAAGATTTAGAGATGGACGTATTATCAATCATTACAAACATTTTATAGAAATTATCATTTAGATTCAAAAGATTGGATTTTTAATTCATCATTATTGTAATCTGCACTCTCATTGACAGATTTGATGGCCTTTTGTTTGGAATCATAAACTCCAATTATTTCTCCACCTGCATAGTATATTTCAGACACTATCCAAACTTTCATTCTTTCTTGTAGTAAAGCCAGGTGATGTATCTTTCTATTTTTGTATTATTTTGCATTATATACACAAATGATGATTAAAAAAACGATTATCAAGTCATTCAAGATACAATCCCAAAATCAATTGAAATCGTAAAATTCATTAAATTACTCGATTTCAAATATGAAATTCATTCCAATTTATCAAAAAATTATCAATGCTTAGATATTAAGATAAAAAAATAAGGATGATTATTTCAGACGTCTGTAGATCTCTTTGAATTCACATGAGATATTGTACGACAGATTTAACAGATGGGCTAGCTGGTTCATGGATGTCTTATCATGTCCAAGCTGTCTTAGTAGGGTCAGAGCCTTTTGAGGCGAACCTATTGCAAGCGGGCTCTGTCCAGACCAGGTCTTAAATGCATCCTCCACATCTAGACTAAAGTTCAAGACAAACTCCTTCCAATTAGGCATTGATTTTAGTGCCTTTTCACTAAGAAGTACCACAGACAGCTCACGAAACTCATTTTTTCTGTCAATGTACAGCATTTCAAGAGTCTGATCTATTTTCTCAGGGTCATATTCTTCTGAATTTAACATGTACATTCCCGTAATGCTCATACAATAGTATTCACATAATCAAAGATAAGTCAAGTAGATAATTTTCTGTAAACTTGTGAAAAAAAAGACAGAAAAACTAACAAACATTAATGAATCAGAAAAAAGGAAAAAAAGATCTCATTGGAAAGGATCAATAAACGGACAGTTGACTATATGGTCACTATCCATTGGACGTGCAATACCAATGTTGATCAGACCAGCTTCTCTGTATGCATTCATGTCATCAATGGTTTCTAGAACTTGTGCATTGTCAGGATTATCCCAGCCAATCATAAAGATTCTCCACATTGGAGAATAATTAGCATCGCCAGGAGCTCCTGCTGCTATCCCAGGTTGGAATCCCAAAGGACCAGTACCCGTCAAACCATTTTTGAATTGATACAAATCTACTGCTGCTGAATTTGCAATCAAGCTTGCAGATGTTGGTGAGCTTACAACACCCATCATTCCGGCAGGACCGCTAGGGGTAGCATCTGTTACAATGTAATAGATAGTTCTACCATCAGGACCCCATCCGCGATGAGCTATGAAAGTCACATCCATCTCTTCTGTATCGATATCAAGAACTTGTCCTCCACCATATGGTGTCGTATCAGTTAAAGTGACATCCTTGATCATCATCTGGCCATCGGGCCAGACAATTTGAGGCATGTTCAAAACCACTTCAAGTGGAGTCAATGTAATTTCGTCGTTCTCAGCTGCCTGCATAACCATTGCATCAGAATCCAATACTCTTGGAATCATACCATCGTTCCACGTTACATGAACGTGTGAAGTCAGTGCGCTATACACATCTGTCTGTGCAGGTGTACTTGTAAAGACTTCACCCTGATATCCGTGCACGCCACTACCTTCAACACCATTGGTGAACAGGTATGTTTTTGAAAGTGCCTCTTCAGGAGTATTCTTTAGCAAAGGGGCAAGCTCTACTTGCCAACCTTGATTTGCAGTAATTATTTCTGCATGTGTAGGATCGCTAGAATCAGTGATGATGAAATAAACATCTCCGCCGTCATAGTATCCCTGATGCATAGGAATTGTTGCTGGAACATTTGCTCTTGATAATCTAAGTACAGAGCCCAAGTCAGCTTCAGTGATTTCATCTTCAGAAGTTTCATCCATCATGGAATGATCTTTTTCCATCATGGTTTCTTTCATGTTGATTTCTTCAACTGGAGCTACAGGAGAGACCCTACCTTGTTCTTCCATCCAGGCTTCTTTCCCACCCGGAATTTCAGAACATAGTTGTACTCCACAGATATTAGTGCTAGAACCATACTTCGGGGTTCCAGTCCCTTGGCTTTTGAGGGCCTCGGCATCTGAGAAATAATCAGTCGTCATGCCTGCTGTAAACAAGGGTAAAATTGCAAGAAGTGCAATGTATCTTAGACTCTTGTTCATATTTGAGAAGATTGCACTTTTGTTTAAAAGAATTTGCCCAAATCAAGCACATTAGCTTGCAAGTTCTGTGAACCTATTTCCAACATAATCCCAATTCACAACATTCCACCATGCTTTGATATAATCAGGTCTTTTGTTTTGGTATTTTAGATAGTATGCATGCTCCCATACATCCAATCCCAACAACGGGTATTTCTGAAGAGTCCAAGGACTGTCCTGATTTAAGGTAGTGATGATTTCAATTTTATGATAAGTGGCGTTAAAAACAAGCCAGCACCAACCACTGCCTTGAATGGACAAAGCTTTTTCAGAAAAAACCTTTTTGAAATTCTTGAAGTCATCAAAGTAAACATCAATTGAATCCTCCAGCTCGCCTCCAGGTTTTCCATCACCATTTGGAGTCATTACCTCCCAAAACAGTCTATGATTCTCAAAGCCACCTCCAAAAAAATTGATTGCGTTTCGTCCGGATTCTGGAATAGATTTTAAATCAGATAGTATGGATGAAATGTATTGGGGATGAGATTCTCCACCTATTACTTCAAGTGACTTGTTTAAGCCATCGACATATACCTGATGATGTTTTTGATGATGAATCTTCATCGTCTCAACATCAAGAAATGGCTCAAGTTCGTCATACCCATATGGCAATCTTGGAAGTTCATATCGAACCATGAATAAAAACAAGATAATCCACATATATTCTTCAAGAACAAGTTCAGGCAAAGTGGAAAGAATGATAACCTCATGAAGTATGTTTACTGTATGAGAAGGCTGGGAACCATAGATTTAGAAATTTTACACCTAGCAATAAATGAAAACGGGAAATTCAATGAAAACAATTTGGAAAATTCAAATTTGAAAAGATTGGGAGTTGGGAAAATATTGGATTCTCTTGCATCACTGAAAGACAGAAAAATGATATCGCTGAATAGAGAAGACGGTTCGTTTGCAATCACTGATTTTGCAAGAGACATACTTTGGAATGACAGCATTCCCATGTGGGCAAGAGTACTTCGATTATTACAGATAAAATCATGCAGTATGGCACAAATTTCAGACATCCTTAAAATATCTACGGAAGAGTTAAGTGCAGAAGTTGAAAAACTCAGAAAGAGTCAGCTTGTGTTAATGTCTCCTCAGAGACAAGATGAAAAATTAGTCAAAGTTTTTGAAATACTCTCAGAAGGAATAGAAGAAATTGATAAGACTGAGACTGAAGGATTTAACAAAATAAAATTCGGAGAACAGAAATCAGAAGAAGGTATTTTGGATACAGTTGATGCAATCATCAAAGATATTGAAGAGGCGTCATTTGATCAGAAAAAAAAAGCAATAATCGTTGAAAAACTCACAGGGCTGAAAAGCAAGCTGAGAATTTAATTATTTTGAGTGAATCTTATCTTGTATCTGAGCTAAGATCAGTTCAGCTTTGTCCTTATTTTCATAGTTTTCTTTTGACTCATCCATGATCTCATCAATTTCATAACTCTTGTCCACCAAGATATTTGCAACATGATCATCCAATGTTCCATTCCCAATCAAATAATATGCAAAGACGGTGTTTTTTTGACCTATCCGGTGAAGTCGATCTTCTGCTTGCCTATGAATTGCAGGACTCCAATCCAGTTCCGCAAAGATCACATACTTTGCTCGGGTCAGGTTGATTCCCACGTTGCCGGCACGAATGCCCGCAATCATCAGTTTTGATTCGCCTTTTTGGAACTTATCTATTTGGTCTTGTCGGATACTGTCAGATTGTCCGCCAATTATCGATACAGGTGAAAATTCCTGAAGGCTCTGATGAAGTAGTTTATGGATTACCTTATGATGACAGAACACCACCACGCTTTCTTCGATTTCCATTATATTTTTGACAAAATTTATCACGTGCGGAACTTTGGCAATTCCTGCAATTTGTCGTTCACTTTGAATAGCTCTGTGATATGATGCAGATTTGGAGAATTCGGTAGCATCATCATCCTTTTGCTCAGCTTCAACTTTTGTCCAAATTTTGTCCAATTCTTCAAGATAGTAATCAGTATCAGCTGCAATCACCTCCTTATAGCGTACCTTGTCTTTGAGTTCTTTTAGCACATCCGCTTTTTTCCTTCTAAGCATTACGTGTTTTTGTAGCTCGTTTCTAAGTGAAGCTCGTTTGTTTTCCAAAACTATCGCCTTACCTTTTTCGTTGACATAGCAAAAATACTCACAGAATTCTTTAAAGCTTCCAAGTAATCCAGGCTTTATGATATCTATGATGGGCCAAATTTCAGAACCTCGATTATAGATAGGAGTTCCAGACAGACCTATACGGTACAGTATTGAAGGTGAAGCCGCCAGTTTTTTCACTGCCTTGTATTTTTGAGTTGTTTTTGACCTCAGATTATGCACCTCATCGCATACGATGGTCCTTATTCCGAGGTTTTCTAGATCTTCTCTTCTCTTGAAAAGCAACTCGTAATTAATTATGTAAATGTCAGTTTTTGGAAGTTCATGGGATTTTCCAGTTCTTATCAGAGTTACGCTCGGGGATTCGGATTCCAAAATTCTCCCATTCTTACTCTTTTTCTTTAGAAACTTTTCAATTTCACGTTCCCAATTTTTCAACGTAACTAATGGTGCAACAACAAGTATTGGAAACGTTTGCTTTTCAGTTGCGGCATACGATAACGTTTGTACGGTTTTACCCAATCCCATCTCATCAGCCAGTAACGCATTGCCAGATGATTTTAGTAAAAAATCTAGGCCTTCCTTTTGAAAATTTAAAAGCTTGCCCCTAAACTGAACTCCTGTTTTTGCACGTTTTAGTTTTAACTTTACGGGAGGTAAAACGGGTTTTGGAGCATATGTCTTTACAATTTTTCTTTGCCAGACAGATTTTGATAGAATTTCCAGAGGATATCTACCCATGATCAATTTGATCTGTTTAACGCTTTCAGTACTATCAGGAATGATTACTTCGTCGACATTTTCACCATACCAAGCTTCTGGAACAAGTCTAGATATCATACCAACTGCACGATCACCAGTTACCTTCCAACTCCAAATTTTAGAGTATTTGTCTAGAACATATTCCAATGTTCCAATATTTTCCATCGATGTTTCCATAATTTGTCGACAGAAAGTTTTTTTGCCTTATGAATCTTGATATTCTTCCACAATCATGATAAAATGAAAAACGATCCAGCAAGAGTTAAAATATAACACTATTTTTCCAATGAGATAAAATTATTCTGCAAGATCTAAAAAACCAATTATCGTTAATTTTGTGCCTAATATCAACCAAATTTCAAAAATTTAAGTATAAAAATATAATCCCACATGGACACGATCTACACAAATTTGAGCATCGTTAAAAAATTCCAATCCATGGTGTTTATCATCTTACACAATTAGCCAGTTTGTCAAATCAAAAAACAAAAATATCAGATTCAAAAATGAAAAATTTCCAATTCATTTGTCTAAAAAATTCATGTCGTGATGACACGAACTAACGACAGACAGGTATCTGTGAGCAGGGCATTCTCAAATACAACATACGTTTAAAATTAATCAAATTTCAGTCAAGATATGGAATTCATTCAAGAGGAAGAACCAGACATCAAAAAACCAATAGTCATTGCAGCAATGCAAGATATGGGGAATGTAGGCAGCATCGTAGTGAATTTCATAAATGATTCTCTTCAAACAAAGACATTCAGAACAGCAAAACCCCCGTTTCCGACGTATGTTATAGACAAAGGCGGATATATCGAACTTCCAGATGAAAGTTGGGAATACAAATTCACAGATGACTTGATAGTTTTCGGCGGCGGTAAAGGACAGCCAAAAAGTAATTCCGAACTGAACACTTTATGTCAAGATGTCATTGACGTATCAAAAAAATATTCTGCAAAGTTCATCTATACATTAGGAGGATTTCATACAAATAGAATTTTCCAAAACAGTCCCAAAACATTCATCACTTCAACATCAGAGGAACTGATGAATCGTATGAAAGGACTAAACGTTGAAACTACACCTCACGAGTCAATGATTACTGGATTCAACGGACTGATTCTTGGATTTGCAAAGAGAAACGGAATTCACGGCATTGGCATGTATGCAGAGCTAAACGTACCTGAAATTCCCCAATATCGATCAGCTATCAGCATCATTAAAACCATAGAGAGGCTCACATACATAAAACTAGGCGATACAAGTCAGCTTGAATCAATGGCTCAAGAAATCGAGAGGAAATTCAAGAACTAAAATTAATGAGGTTTTCCAACCTCATGAGATTCCGTCTTCTCATCATGGCAATCACAGCTACACAAGTGAGTTTTGTGATTATTCATGCAATCAATGCATTCAAAATGCTTTCTGGTCTCGCAAGATGCACAAATCATACTGTTTTGCCTAAATTATAGGAGAATTTGAATTTTTTCTCTGCAACCGCTACTTGAAACTAGTCACAGATAATCAAATAGGGCACCATCCGATAAACACCAAGTTTACAGATCAAATAATAGGAAATTTGACAAACATTTGGTTCAACACAGGAAAAATGACTCAATAAAAATTGAAAAAGAGCAAATTTTTCTTCATACTTTGTCTTAATTGCAAAAATTCAAACAATCTTACATGTACGGTAGCAAAAAGGTAATAATTGGATTGTGTTCATTTTTAGTGTTAATTTCAGTCATTCAAACTTCCCAGGCAGAGCCTTGGGAGTTCATAGTGGAAGCTGATGTGGAAAACAGTATCGTGTATTCGGGGGACACGGTAGTGATTACAGGCAAAGTTGTAGACCAAACTAACGAATCATACAGAGGAGTTGAAATTCTAATCAGGGCGGGTTCTGAGACAACTAAAGCTTTCACCAATCCAGACGGAACTTTCAGAGGAGAAATTGTAGACTTTCAGAAGATTCCAGGAACTTACGCAGTCAATGTGATTGCGTCATGGTATGGAATGACAGGTCTAACCAGCACACAATTTCTAGTGAAAGGGGACAGTTCAGTTGGAGGGGCAATCATAGAAAAACTATCCACTAATGAAGCTAGAAAATATCTAAGTTCGAATGAAAGTGATTTTAAAAAAAATCCCATAGGTCAAACATTATTCAAGTATTATCACGGATTGCATGACGAATTAGTCAAGGAGCAAAAAAAGGCTTACAAGGACAGCAAAGAACAGATTTTACTAGACAGACAAAGAGTGATTGCAGAAAACCTAAAGAACAAAGCGTTGGAAAATTTCAATCCGAGAGCAGGAATTTATGACGGTTATTCGTATGAGCAGTACATATACAGTCTCAATCCAAAGATCAGAGAAATGATTTCAAGCCAATTGGACTTTACAAAGAATAATTTTATGGATGCCCAGAACATAAGAGAACAAATTATAGCAAATGGCGGAACATATGAAGAGGCTAGGCAGGCTTATTTGGATAAAATTGCAATATCAATGGAAATCCTTGACGAATTCAATGAAAAAAGAACTAAAGGTAATTTGGAATAACACGTCGATATAGAGAAATGAAGAATAGATGAGTTCAGAGAGAGACTACAAAACACATTCAAGGATACTGAATAAAACTGAATCTTCAGTAATTTCCACAAGTTATAGAAACAAATAACAGAATTTGTAACGCACCATGTCAAATAAGTTTTCAAAAAAAATGATGTCAGTGAAAGCCAATTTCCAAAATAAATGGTATTTTCCAAAGTATCGAAACACATTATGTACATAAACAATTTTTAACTCAAACAAAACAAAGAAAACGAGTTGAAGGTATTCCATAAAACATCATGCATCACATGCAAGAAAGCCATTACAGAAATTGAGCGAATGAAAATAGACATAGATGAAAGAGATTTTTTCAAAGATCCGTTTTCAGAAACTGAACTTAAAAAAATCATAGAAATGTCAGGTAAAAAGCCATCCGAACTCATTAGAAAAAGAGACAAAATGTACAAAGAATTGGATTTGGAAAATGCCAGAAAAACAGATCATCAAATCATCAAGCTGATGGTAAAATACCCAGGGTTGATTTTACGTCCCATCATAGTGACAGAAACTCAGACACTGATAGGAAAAATGAATGTACACGATCTAAAATGAACTAGGATTGATCATTATTTTTGAAAATTCGAATTGCTTCCAAATGAGAACAATTTGCCTTCAAACCCTTTCCATGATGAAACTTGTAGAAGTTTTTGAATCCAGGACACTCACAGGTGTCAGAGGTCACAAAATAAGATTTTTCAGGATCGGATAAGGATTTAATTTGGAACAAATCTTCTTCAATCTCTACCACGCCTCCACTTTCTACCAGTTTCTTGGCTTTTCTAATTGTATTTGCACTCATATCATATCAAAAATACATCTTATTTTTTATTCTTTAATTTTTTCATCACGTTTCTCCAATATTCATCATCTTGAGCCAAAGCATTTTCATACAGTAGTTCAAAAACCCATTTCAAGATCTCACCCCAAATTGCCTTAAGCGAGTCTTCATCTGTCCAGATCACACTAGCCTTTACGGCAGTCATCGCAAGAATGTTGGTTGCATTCTTTGTAGGATTTTTATTCCATTTTTCAAGTACGCCGTCACAAAAATCAAGGATTTCACATTTGGACAATTTAAGATCGTCAGGATCAAAAGATGTTTTTTTCACTACAACCAATACAAGATTAACTAAATTATAACAATTTTAAAAAACAAATATTTTCAACCATGCCCAATTTAGAAATTTTTATCACGCGAAAAATTAGGATTGAAGGGTTAACTCCAATAGAAACCAAGTCGATCGTAGTTTTCAAATGTTTGTCTTCACATCAAATATTGAACTCTACCAATTTTGCCACCATCCAACTCCACTTTAATCCCATGGGGATAAGCATTACTTGAAGTGAGAACTCGTTTAACCTTGCCCTCAATTAAAGTGCCTGTACGCTGATCCTTTTTTTGTACTATCTTCACCGTTGCACCGACAGATATCTTATCTCTTGAAGGCATTTTACTCAATAATGTTCAGCACCCAAAAGAGGTTAGAATTCAGGTTTAATAAAATTAAGGAATTTTTTATTTGACTCGTACATTAGAGGTAAAGCGAATGCCAGAATTATTAAAAGTTACAGCTGCAAGTTGAAATTATCATCTAGTAAACGCGGTTGTATCAATAACTAACAGAACTGATCCTAAATGCGATTTAAACAAGAGTATGGAAATGATGCACACATTCAAAAAGAGAAAACAGCCATCACAGAATCCATAGAGACATGCCATCGTCACGAAATGTCATTAAATCAAAACCAGTAACACAGTGCATCGCTAAAATTTTGCAGGCTTGTGGGTCACCAGATATGCAAGAAATAAGATATTATTCCCACAATATGAAATCGGTAAAAGTGAAGGAATCATGGAATCATGAACCAATTGGAAACAGCAATGCGATGAGAGTATAAAGTGCACCAATGTCTAAGGTTATTGGTACCTTAGATTAATTTAACATTCAAACAAAAAAGCAGTATTTTGTTGTATTAGACAATATAAAATAAAGGAGTTTTGGAAATTACTCAAAACTATTTTTTTAACTTTGTTTGTGATTTTGGAAACAGTCTCTGCAATAAACAGGTCTTTCGTCTTTAGGCTTGAATGGCACTTGACAATCGTTTCCACAATCTCCGCATTTTGCGTCAAACATTTCACGTGGTCTGTCGTCTCGTCTACCAAATCTAGAGCCTCTGTCACCACCAAAGCCACCGGATCTACCTCCAAATCTACCGCCACCAGATCTTGGTTCAGGTTTGTGATTTTGGAAACAGTCTCTGCAATAAACAGGTCTGTCATCCTTAGGCTTGAATGGCACTTGACAATCGTTTCCACAATCCCCGCATTTTGCAGGGAACATTTCTCTTTCTCTATCAAAGGACATTTTTTCTAAGTCTTTGTACAATTCTTCAGTAATTAAACTATGGGAAAAATACCTATTGTTATTAACCAATTCTTTTTCTTGAAGTTGTTGGGCATGAAAAAATACGTTGTCACGCGAATGGCAACGATGTTTGGGGTTTTAATGATCACGTTGCTGATTACAATCGCCCTAGTGGGCTCCAACATGGATACAATACTAAAGCAGGGGGTTGTTTTTCAAATAAGAGCCGAGATAACGGAAAACCCAGAAATTGCTCAGAGTTTTTCATCAGTAGTAGAATTTGAAGGATTTGTCCAATCTCAAATAGAACAAAGAATCAAAATTTTGGGATTAGATGAGCCATGGTATTCGCCACAAAGGATAGGATTGACGATGTACAAGATAATGCTGTTGGATTTTGGAAATGCCACGTTTCTTACCAGTGACAAAGGTTCTTCAGACGTCAGAGACATACTCTTTGAAAAACTTCCAAGAACAGTTTTACTGTTCACCACTGCAACAATCATAATCTCAATAATAGGAATATTTCTCGGAGCCTTTTCTAGCAGTAAGATTGGATCAACAGTGGACAAAATTACGTCTAGCTTTGCAATAATCAGTTCCAGTTTTCCAGTTTGGTGGATTGGAATGCTGATGATATTTTTGTTTGCGTTTACATATCAGATATTTCCTGCAAGGGCAACACCAGACATTCCTGCATCAGACCCCGAATATGTTGGATCCTTGCTGTATCACATGACATTACCGTTAATCACAATAGTTATGATCGGTTTTGGGTCATGGGCATACCTAGTAAGAAACTTCATGGTGGGAATAATGCAAGAAGACTTTATCATAGCTAAAAAGACAATAGGAATCAAGCAGAAAAGAATTACATATACACATGCCCTGAAAAATGCAGCACCTCCGATTGTAACGATTCTGGCACTTAGTATGTCAGGATCTTTAGGAGGGGCGATAATTACCGAGGCAGTGTTTGATTGGCCAGGAATGGGCAGACTATACTTTGAAGCAATTACAGTTATGGATCTTCCAGTAATCATAGGTGCCACATACCTGCTAACAGTATTCTTTCTGATCAGCATATTTATTGCAGATTTACTTTACGGCTACTTTGATCCCAGGATAAAGACAGAAAGATGAGCAGCATAACACCTCACGAAATCAAGGACGAATTCCTCAAAAGTAAGATGGGGATTACAGGCATTTCAATTCTTATAATTTTGGTTTTAACTTCAGTCATTGCATTAGTTGGAATTCCTGTCGAGACATTTCAGGAATGGAATAATCCAGGAATCTGGATTTCAAATCCCAAAGCCGCAGTTCCAATATGGGTAAATATGTTTATTGTCGAAGACATACCCGAACATAGAATTTTAGAGGATCCCAACATAGAAAGAATTTCAGACGAAGAGATCACACTGACTTCCCATCAATTTGGTTTTAATTTCAGTTATGATGACTTTCCAAATGATTTCATCTATCAGTTTTCAGCAGAGTATTCAGGATCCCCATTGCTGCAAATATCAGTTATCAGACCAGATGGAATCAAGCTCGATTTGTTTTCCACATCACTTCCATACACGGATTCAAAGGCAAGTCACAGTGAAAGGGTATTTTCTACAGACAGCATGGTAAAGAAAAACATATCATTGCAATCAGAAAAATTGGAAATCGTATTTGACAGACTATCCGCAGAAAATATTATCTTTTCAAAAAGTCACATCAATGAGCCATTAAAAGGGAATTACATTTTTTCCATGGATTTGTACGGGATGAATTCTGAAAATCAAATCTCAGAATCAAAGCTAATCATTGGAGGCAAAGCATTTGGAATTATGGGAACTGACGAGTTGAGAAGAGATTTGGCAATAGGTTTGTTATGGGGCACACCTTTGGCGTTATTTATCGGCCTTGCAGTATCCATTGCTTCCGTAGTCATGGGACTGCTATACGGAGTTTATGCGGGATACAAGGGTAGGAAAACAGATGAGACAATGATGCGATTCAATGACGTCATCTATGCGTTACCAGCACTGCCATTTCTGATCATTCTTTCAGTAACAATTAGTAATAGCATATTTGTGATGGTTGGTTTTTTAATGATTTTCGGGTGGGTAGGGATTGCAAAAGTGGCAAGAAGCATGTCACTCCAGATTAAAACCAGAGGATACGTTGATGCGGCAAGCATGATGGGTCAAAAAGATTCCAAGATCATCCTCAAGCACATAGTACCACAGTTACTACCGTATGCATTTGCAAGTATTGCGATATCAGTCCCAGCAGCAATCACCACAGAGGCAGGTCTAAGTTTTCTAGGGTTGGGAGATCCGTCATTTCCAACATGGGGACAGATATTACATGATGCAAATACGTTTGGGGCAGCAGCCAGAGGATTATGGTGGTGGATAGTACCACCAGGAATAATGATCGCAATTACAGGATTGGCATTTGTATTTATTGGAAATGCCCTAGACGCAATAGTTAATCCAAAGCTCAAGAGATGACATGATATAGTATAGTCACGAATTATTGTCAAAGCTGCATCGTTAATCTTTGTCGTATATGTTAGGGAATTTGGATCCTCCTTTGTCTCAGCCAAAATCTCAGTAAACTTTACCTTTTCATCTTCAGTGACACCAGCCTCATCCATACACAGGTTAAAGGCTTTGAGATTTAGATTGTTTTTCAGCAAGTATACGATGAATTTTTTATAATCCTCAGTATTTGTCCAACTTTTGCTCCTCTCCGAGCATGCGGCAATCCACACATCAACGGAATTATGAAAGATCACTTTTTTATGAATTTCATCTAGCGGAATTTTTTTATCTAAAAATCAGCCCTTTGCATTTTGGAACCGCATCTAGGACATGCACCACCCTTGTGTTTGTTATTGCAGACCAGACAGACATAGCTGACTCCGCCACTGGAAGTTCCTTGCGAACCAGTTCCAAAGAAACCACCACCTTGACCAGTTCCAGAATTGCTCCCATAACCACCACCCATGCGACTCATTTGCCGACGCCTCATGATCATTGGCAATAGAATGAAGATTCCCATCACAAGACCTATGCTGATATACCATGGAACCCCCAAATATCCCAGAACAATTTGGATACCAATGCTAAAGACTAGTGACGCACCGAGAAAAATATAATATTTTTTAAGCTGAGGATTCATTATAACAAAATTTCTTTAAAATTGGTTATAAAGTTTTGGCGATTTTCAAGACTTTACTCGCAGAATTATTACGTAGGTTACACGATCGATAGAGGTATTGGATGCCCATTACTATCCCATGCAAAAATAGAATCATCATCATAAGGAGCCTTTACAATCATCGAAACCAGTCCAAAAAAATTGTGCAAGTCTGTTACAGATGGCTCTGCAGAACCGCTTGGATGTGAGTGGATGATCCCAATATAGCTCATGTCAAAAGGCAAAAAGGAGTGAGGAAATCCAGCAAATGTGGGCCCTGTTTCGCTAAAAGGAGGAATTACAAGCCCGTTAACTGTAATTTCACCATTTTTGGATTTTCCCTTTAGAATCAAAATTCCCTCGTTAGGATGCTTCATTTGGCAAAAGGACAGAATACTGTCAAGGACGTTTTTTTGAAGCAAAACCTTGCGCTCAAACTTTTTCTTTTTAAACAACATAAAAAAACTTCAGCATTGAACTAATTTAATTTTAAGACTTCAACACAGTGTATTTTGTGTTTGAAAACTTTCTCAATTTACCTTCTATCCCAGATATCAATTTGGGTATCTTTGAATCTATCTCATCTATCTCATCACGATACATTTTAGATTTTGACAATGATTCATCCCGGAGAGAAATGGTTTTGGCAAGTTCATTTTCCAAAGGAACAAGATCATCAGGGATCATGGAACTCAATTCGTTTTGCATCTGCGCATACTTGGCATGGTATTCTGTAACCAGATTCACAAACCCATCTATGGATTCTTCTATCTCAGTTATTTGAGAAGACGTTTTATCAACATCCTTTACAGAAATTGATCCTGTTGAAATTCCTTTTCGAACATTTTCAAGGATTGTGATTACCGAATCTTGGTTCTTTGTAATCAGCACGTCAAAAGGCTCGGCAACCAATTTAGTTAGAATATTTTTTTGATCTTTGTCTAATGATGAGGCATATTCGTATCTGCTAAGAGGTCTAGAGATTTTTGTAAATTGCGTATTGATATCATTTTTGATTTTTGATTTTTGATTACCAAATACATCCAAGGTATTTTTCAAATCAAGATATGTCCTGTAAGGGTCTGATGAATGGATTTTCTCAATTGAATAATTTAATTTGGAGATCTTTTCATTTAACAAGTTTGTAATACCGCTAGCATCTACAATTTTTTGCGATTTTTCTTTTTGTATTTCTGACGATCGTTTGATTTGATTCAGTGCTTCAGATATTTCAGCGTATAATGACTTAGTGGAACCATGATTTTTTAGCAGTCTAGAAATTTCAGCATGATTTTTGTTCATGACTTCTAGATTTTCTTTTAGTTGAGTTGCATATTTTTTTGCAAAAATGTGTATGACTCTTGTCTGTCTTCCAAGTACATCGCCTACTTTTTTAAGAATTACATTAAGTACAGAATCCAATTTTTTAGCATCATCAAAAGTCGAGATTTTCGGCAAGGATACTACGCCTTTTTTGATCACATCAATTACCTGCTGTTTGCCTCTGACAACGATTATGGCAAGATGCTTGTCAATGTCATCAATATTCAGACTATCTTTCTCAAGCAAGTTGCCAATTTTCATCAGATCACCAATGAGAGGTTCGGTATCATTTCTTAGTCTGTTTATCTCAGTTAGAGTTTGAGAACTTCTCAATTCACGAAGTTCTGAAATTACACCAGGTACGTTCGAAAGGGAAATATCCTTACTCGTAGGAATATCCTCAACAGGTTCAGGAATGTCTTGTTTCTTTTTACCCCATCCAAATACCATTTGATATCATTCGCTGCGGGGGATTAAAAATGGTTGTACAAATAAAATTTAAAATCACAGGAATTTTATGAAAATGCATGTCAAAAGATGGGGAAAAAACACATCATACAGGTACGATAAAGAAAACAATCAGGATTAACACAGTGAAAGACAAGGTTTGGAGGAAAATAAGTAACATTTCAGGATTGCCCGAATGGGTAGTAGACGTAAAAAATACGGTGTATCTTTCCGAAAAGAAAAGAGATGTAGGAGCTGTCAGGCTGATCACTTTTGATAATGGAACCAAAATTGAAGAGCACGTGGTGGACTGGAAAAAAGGTGAACATTTCACATATGTGGCAACAGAGGGACTTCCACTGAGAGCGTACGTGGCAACAATTTCAATTCAGTCAAAAATAAAAAATCAGACAGAGATAACATGGCAATCATATCTTAACAGCGAAAAAATGTCTGAAAAGCAATTCATAGAGTTTATTGCATTCCTTGGATCGTTTTATGAGGCATCACTTGAAAATCTAAAAGCGTTACTTGAGAAATAGCACTAGCAATTGTAGAAATCAAAGTGTAAATACAACAAATCAGAAAAAAGATCATGAGTGATATACGTTTCATTATCATGGGAATTGCATTGGTTTTTGCAGGGTTTTTGGTTCTAGGAGCATTTGGTCATGATTATCAAGCAGCAACTTTTGAATCCAATGAATTTGGAACGTGTTATGAGTATTCTGATGACTCACCGCCATCCCAGATAAATTGTTCATTTAAGATATTTGATCAGACAGTATTCTTTGGAATAGTCATGGGGTTCATAGGGGCAGGAATAATTGCTTTCGTCAAAGGAGTCAGAGGGGACTGGGACAACAAAATAAAACCAGAAGATATGACAGGCCCTAGCAAAAATCAAAATGAAAGTACAGACGATTCAGGAAAGGACTAATCAAATTTTCCAGACACTCATCATCCCAATTTTAGCAGGGTACCCACACATCCTTGAAAATATGTTTCTCATGAGACATTTTCACATCAAAACTGTATCACATAATTTGTATCAGGTAGTTTGAAATGTAAAAGGGTCAAGTTTATCAGAAAATATCACGATTAGAAGGGGACAGAAGTATTGAAGGATGTTTTAGAATACACATACAATGAAAAACCAACCCCATTATTTTTCATCAACTACTTATAAAATACATCACATGAAACAGTGATTTATTACATCAAATTTGTAATCAGTGCAATCTCAAAATGAATTCGTTATGTTTTAATTTTTAGGAGTTTTTTTCCAGACTTGGATTTGACCCCCATAAACTTCGTCATCATAGACTAATGCAGGGATTTGGGCATAGAATCCTTCCCTACCAGAGCTAAAGACTTTTGCAGGAAGAGGAATTTCATGTTCCTTGCCATCAGGCATCTTTAAAGTGACAAAAACAATTTTGCTTTTAGGTTTCTCTTTATTTTCTTCACTCATAACAACAGACTTTCAAAAGACCAATATAAAATCATGTTAATTTTACATTTGAATCAATCACGACGATAATGCTGAGGAATCATCTGAATTGGTGAGATTTTGCAATACTTTGATTTTATTTTGCAACTCTCCCACATCTAAAAAATCATGCGCAGGTTCAATGGAAATCCCAAGCGAACACAGTTTGGAACACTCGCAACAATACATCATCAAAATACGCACATTTTATTTTACAAGAAATGTCGCATGAATAGAATTTAGTACGAATGCAGAATATTCAAGGTTCAGATTCCAATATGTCTTTCATGGAATTAAACATTTCACCAATCTCAATCATCCTCTGATCAAATTGTACATCAGTTAGTTCATCAGGTTTGTTTAAAGTAATAGTAACTTCAGAAAAATTACCATTGGATACTACTTGCATCGGGACGTCCCAAGAAGAGACCTCATCGATGTATTGATGATCTAATATGCCTCTAGATTTGTCCTCATTGAACTTTAGCTTGGATTTTCCATATGGTCCCATAAATGACCACCAACCGGCATCGTTTATCTTTGCATCAGGCAGCATTTTAGGAGGAATTTTCAGTATGGCATCAAATGCGTCGCCAGTTTTCTTTTTTACTTTGATTGAAATGGTCCGGGATCTGCTCACAAAACCAATGTCAAATAATGATTAAAAAGGATATGGTATGAATTACAAGAATCAATTCATCTACACATTATTTGTTAAGAAATTCCTTAATTTTCTTCAAATTTGCAACGTTTGATTCTTGAAACATCATCATGGATTCTGACAGGGCGTTGGGTAATACAGTTTTAAGATTATTTACAAACTCATCTCCACCCATAATCATATTGTCGATAAGCTTATCAATTTCATTTTTCTCTGTAGTCATTGAATGATGTAGAGGTTAATCATAATTAAAGGGGTCGAAAGAAACGGGCATCTATTTTCAACGGATTATGATTGAGGATACGGATAATTCAGATATGAATTATATCTCTTGGAATTCATAATCATGAACACACTTCATATCATCCCCATGTTCACGGTTCCAGTTATTCCAAAAATCCGTTGCAGTGTCTATGTAATATGCTTCATGCACATGTCTTAATTCACATTTTTTGCATGTTAGTATATACTTGATCATGAAATGATTTTGAAAATATTGAGTTTATGAATCTGTATGTAAAATTCACAAGGGTGTTGAAGCATTTTCAAAATTCTTGAAAACTTTTCACATATTTTTGGCTATTTCCAGTAGAAATCCACAGGCAGGCTCAAATTCCATAATGATATATTTACTATTCAGGAACAAAGTCTACACCTACCCAATGAGTTTGAAATACTCCAAAGGAAACTAAACGAGATTTTGCATGGACCGTCATTCCACTTTTAGTTTTTTTGTAACAATGCAGATACAAATTCAATAGTGTGAAATAGTAAGACAGCGACATGATGTGATAACAGTAAAGTGGTTAAAAATAAGTCAATGGACTTTCTCTATGAAATTATAAACACATGTAAAAAGTGCTGTCTTTTCAAAAAAAAATGTCATTGTCATGCAGGATACACAGTGTTTCACACAATATTGATTGATTGATCATTGATCAATATTGGTCATTAAAAATTAAATATTAAATGATCATCATTTAGTATTTAGATTCAGAAATTAAATCAAAAAAATTACATTGTAAATTCAACAATAAAGGATTGGAATTAGGCGATTGATTAAAAAAACAAAATTGTGAGAACCATACTAAATTATCCAGATTGTTTTAAAAAAACAAAGCAAACTAAAAAGAAAATATCAGGAACCATCTTTAACAGCATGATCATTCAAGGCTCTTGCCTCATTCCACGAAAGCCATACAAAATTCCATATCAAATCATCTATATCTTGACGTTGTCTTTCTGAGAGTTGCCTGTCACGTAAATTGTAAATTATTTTTCCCCGCATGGTTCCAAGTCTAACTCCCAACATTACGCATTCTCGATTATTGTTAGGAAGTAATTTGCCTCTAAAATTATCAGGACTCTTATCAAAAATGTGGAAATGATCTGCAAGCCATTCAAATTTTGATTTTCTAAAAACTTCTAGAATCAATTGCACCATATCATAATCTAATTTTTTCTTGTCTAACTTTTCTTTCATCAAATCCTCAGAGATCTGTTTTCTTTTCCTACCGAGATTTTTCTTTAATTCTTTAAACGACTTTGATTTAACAACAATATCATCACCGTTATCCATGAACGTACACAACAAATAATGAATTTAAGCGCATGGATGAAAACAGTGTCATCAGATTTCTTTTTTTATCAAAGTTGCAGTTGAACGGACGTTTTTTAGTTGCTGGATATTCCTAGAAACAATTTCGCGTACTTTTTCAAAATTTTCTGCCTGTAATTTTACCAACATATCATGAGTTCCAATTGTTTCAAAAACATCCACAACCTGTTCAATTTCCTTTAGTTGTTCTATGATTGCGATCTCGGCACCCAAATCACAGTTTAGCATCACATATGCATCAGTCATGACCTAGACAATAATTTATGATTATTTAAAGATGGATGGTTATAGATTGTGTAACACAATTAAAATTAGCATATTTCACATTAATTTATACAATAAAATCAAATTTATCGGCACGGAACTAACAAATTCTAGAAAAACCATTCACCAATACCACATATGTGACATGCTACACGTATTTGCGATGGTTCCAATGAGTATTTTTGATCCTTCATTCGTCAAATGTAAGGTGTTTCTTGGAAAGGATGCAGGTAATGATGATCACATGACTTAACGGCATTATACATTTTAGCTTAAGAGCAACAGGTTATTGTGAAATAGTTGATTCTTCCACCTGACAATTAATGCACATTCTCATTTGCAGTATCTTAAACCATGAGAAATTATGAACAAATCCTTTCTTGCAATCAGTCTAGAGATAGAGTTCATTCAAAGAGAATTTTAATCGTCTAGATTTGAGACTTTCTTGATCAGTGTGAAAGATTTTATCGATCATAGGATGGAGGTTGTTCTATATCTGTCTCTCGGAATCCAATCATGATCACTTTCCAGTCACGTCAGTTTCCCAACAATGTCAAACTCCAAATCAAACAATTGTGATGTTATCAAATAACGTCAGAGATCTATTTACTTTGCTAACTTTGATTTGTACGATCATGTCAACGTTCAAAAAACCTCATAACACAATCAGAAAGTAATTTAACCGCGTAAAAATCAAAAAAAATATGAGCAATGAAGGATCAACACTTGACATACTACACGCAAACAAAGATACCACATGCAAAAATTCTGAATGCGGTCACGTGATTGATTCACATCTGCATTTTAAGATGATCAAGGGTGACAGAGTTCCCATCATGTATTGTTCAGAGTGCAGGGCCCAAAGTAAAGAATGCAGTCTGATTAAATTCTAATTTCCAGTGTTTTCTATTCCAAGGTCTCAATTACACAATCATGAATACACTTCAGTCTCCTCAGTCTTCTCATTCCAGTCACTCCAAAATTTCAGCACGTATCCTATTCAGTTTATTTCACGAATAAAATCAATGCAACATTTCTTGCAGGTCAGGTAATGCACAACCATGAAATAATTTAAAAATATTTGAATTTTCTACCTGCATGTAAAATTTACAAAGAACGTTGTAATATTCGCAAGATTCCATAATGATTTCAAAGCATTTTTGACGGTTTCAAGTACAAATCCATAGACATGCTTATCTTTGATGGTCGGGTATTATAGTCAGAGCAAGAAAGTCCACCTCTACCCCCTGAGAGTAATTG
>JAJCXK010000038.1 GCA_029263475.1 Candidatus Nitrosopumilus sp. | reverse complement strand
TCTGGATTGTCACTGGAATTAACAGAGGGATTGACTGCACCATTAGAACAATCAACCATTATTTGCTTAAAGATATCTTCATTGTGAAGTTGAATCAGATAATTATCAACGGTAAAAACAGCAGCCACTGTGAATAATATCCCAATTCCAATTATTATCAAAAACATGGTCTTCACTGCTCAAGCCCCAAAATTTGACCACTGGATAAGAAGCAAGCTGGATAGTTGTGTTGCAACAAGATGGATGTAGAGTATTCTTCTCCATCTTGCAATTCCACTTGTCAGTTTGATCATAAGGGGTATTGATAACATTGACGCTACAAAAAAAATCATCCCGGGAAACATCGGAATGGTAGTTGTTCCAAGAATAATTTTTGGAAAAACCATGACCCCCAATACAATTGGAAATCCGCTTAGCGCCCAAACATCTAATGCTAAAGAATTCTCCCAATTTTGCTTGTATACATTATTAATAGAATATTGCTCTGGAAAGGCAAAATGATTATAGATATCAAAAATCACATTATGATACAGATAAGTAAACACAATAATCGAGAGAATTATAATTATTGCATATTTTTCATTGGTTGCAAGTTGTAAAAGTCTAGTTTTCATTTTCAACTGTTCCAATATTGAGTGTAGCTACTTCCCGAAATTTTATGGTAATTGGTACATCAAAAGGTATCATATTTTTAATTATGTTGTAATAGTACGTTTCTGCATCATCATATTTTTTTAGTTCGCTTTTAAGAATTCCCACTGTTATTCCGGGATTTACACTACCAGATCCGACAAATACTATTTTTCCAGACACGTCACCGTATTCCGGCATGTCTCTACTGGCACCTATGATCCCTTGAGCCATTCTAGCCTTGACATCTACAGGCAAAGAATTTGTTTCATCTGACAGTGCTATTATTTCACCACTAGATCCATGACGGGTATCTTGAACTAAGATTTTATAAAATCCGGTACCATTAATGATTACTGATCTTTTCGTTTGTGGTTTGACATCTTCAAACTTCCAAATTCCTTTAGAGTTGTCTAAAATATTTACAGTGTTTGAGGCATTATTTACAAAAGTTACAGTGTTACTATTTGTTAAATTCATTACAAGGCTGTGAGGTGCAATAGAAGTTCTTGATCCTTGTGTACGATGCATATCATAGATTACAATAGTATCTGGTTCAATAAATTCAGGGTCAAGTTGGCAAGTGTCTGACACTTGAATGTATTTTAATCCACAATTACCATTAATGTCTGGATTGTTTTTCAACTCTTTGTCTTGAAATGACAAATAGTATTGGTCAGCTGCTAACAAAGACGCCAGTATTGCAGCGACCATTCCAATAATTATCAATAGTCTACTTTTCATGTCTAATCATCTTAAAACGATTTTGATATCAAATGGCATCAGGTGTTGTGCAGCTTTCACATAGTATGGCTTGGATTCAGGCAATAATTTCTCGATTGCACCATCAAAACGAATTGAAATCACATCATCTGTACCTTGCTGCCCAATGCTGGTAATTGGCAGACCGCTTGAAGTCAGGATCATCTTTGCAATCTCCATCTGTACAGGCATTGGTAAATCACTCATATCTCCTGCAAGCACGGTAATTGCCCCTCCTGCATTCAATTCGTATTCCTTTCCATTGATGTCTGTTGGGACTTTTGCATAAAAGCTGTAAACCCCAGGCTCATCAAATGGAAATGCCATCCCCGAGTCGCTTCTAGTCGAGATGCTTTGAGATGTGGCAAATGAGAATTCTTCCACACCTTCACGGTTTAGATATACAGTGAGTTTTCCAGGTGTTTCATTGAAGAACTCTACAGGTCCAGGCTGGGATAAAATTACGTGGTATGGCTCTGCCTTTAGATCCCTGCCGTTGACTTCTATGATTGAAATTCTTGGAATTCTTTCATCAGAGTATGTTGCAGAAATGGATTGGATTTCTGGAAACTTTGCTTCATCTGGATATTGTAATTGGGTGGTCTTGTAATAGTTAACTTGGTTTGCACGGGTTCCGCCCTGTAGCCAGTAATAATGCCCATCAGTTGCATGAACAATACTACTAAATCCAAGATGTGGGGGAAGGGAGTCTAATGAAAACCCAGGCAATACTCTAAAATCATCATCAATATTTTCAATGCCAAGCATCTGCATCTGATAGATCATCTCGTTTTTCATCAACAATTGTCCCAGATTCTCATAAAATTTATGATCAGGAACAGTTTCATGTTGCAGTTCTAGTTCAAAGCGTTCTGCATGTTGCCATTCCTCTACAGTGTTTCCTAGATATTCATCGTCAATTACTTGCAGTGTTGTATAGTATTTTAGATGGCCATGTTTTGGATTTATGATTTCAGTAACTCCATTTACAAATGCAGGATAAGTTTTGTGCCCAATCTCCAATTTGGCAGTTGCTGATTCATTGTATTGTTTTTTCCAACTAAACGTTTTTTCCCATTCACATTTGCTATTGTCAAAAGTATGGGTGCTATTCACATGGATCACATCATCATCGGTATGACGATGCTGTCCTGGCATGCATTGTATGTCTGTGTGTGGATAGTTTTCCAGTAATTGCCATTGGCATTTGTTGTTGTCGATATAATGAGTGTCATTGTAATAGTTTAATCCAATTAAATTCATATCATGTCCCTCTTTCTTTTCTTCACAATAATCCAATACTCTTTGAAATTGATAAGATATATTAGAAAATGGGTTAAATGCTAACTTATCAAAATAGTCAATTGTAACAAAAGTATATACAGATCCTAATGCTATGATGATTCCAATAATTATCAAAAATCTAGTTTTCATGATTCTTTCATTCCACTAAGATATTTTCTTTGAAATCAAACTTGATGTTGCGGGCATTCTCATCTGCATTATCAAATGAGGCATATCCATCCACATTCCAAAACGGTACCAGATATTCGTAGCCGTCATCTCTTTTTTCAAGCCCGTATGCAAGATCTACATTATACAAGCTGAATTGAAGGGGCTTCAGATCAGAGTATTCGGGACGGTCGAGATATTTGCCCTTGTTTTGTACAATCCTGTCTACTACGTCTGCAGGTGTCGTGTTTACCGTCAAAGTTTCAACTGGCATCACATCCGGAGTAATGTGTCGCCAGTCTGCATAAAACGAAATAATGTTGCCGCTTTGATCAACTGATATTGTAATGTCTTTTGCATCTGAAATTATTTTTTCTTCTGCAAAAATTTGCCTGTATGTAACATCGACGTATTCAATGTCATACTGGTAACCAGAATCAGGATTGGATACGTTTATCGTGGCTATTTCGCTTCGGTATGGTCCCTTGAGGTTGTACTGCTCATGCTTTGGAACCAGGTCTTTTGTATCCAGCTGCTCAAGAAACTCTTCTGCAATGAGCCTTGCAGGCTTTACTCCCGGAATATGTGAATCAAGGTCTATTTTCTGAAACGTGTCAAATCGTTTTGCAGTATAGTTGATGCTTCCATTGTCATACAGCTCCAGCCTGCCAGAGGAATCCTCAATTATGTATCCTGTATTATCACCATCAGATGACAGCAGCTGTGTCACTTCAGCTGCCTTGACCCCAAACAAAGAGTTTGCAACAGTCATTGCAGCAGACAAAGAGACAGGATGTTGATTTACCTTATAGTATTCCAGTCTTTCAGGATATGTCGGAAGATCATCAGGTAGATGAATTCGGAATTCCTTTGCCGCAATCTCGCGCTCCTTTCTGTCTATGATCTCTTGCCTGGTTCTTTCTTGCAAAATCCCTTCAGTTATCACATCAATTGAAGTGGAACTTGGAGGGGACAGCGGAGTCAGGTTCTCAAGGCCTTCCCACACGTATACTGTGGCAGTGTACGTGCCTGACTTTTGAGGTATCCATGACTGAGCCGGGCTAAATGAGTGGCCAGGTGCAAGGATTCCCGTTATCCAGCTTAGTGCTGTAACGGAGTTATCGTCATCATCAATAATTTGGATTATGAAGACAAATGGCTGGTCTGCCTCTCCTCCGTTTGCCATATCTGTTGTAATCTGCACCTGCTGATCAACCAAGACGGAATCCAAAGAATTCCCAAAAGAGTCTACAACCCTGAGATTAGATGCAGGTGCTCTTAGGACAAAATCAGAACCAATTTCTGCATGTGTTAATGCAAAGAGGGGCAAGATGAATACGATTCCAAGAATCATCCCCAATAACTGCTTAGTCTTCATTTTCTTTTCCCCCAAACAAATCACTCATAATTATGATCAACAATCTCAGGCCATGCGGGTTCAAGTTTGAACAATACGGCATCCTCATCAGATCCAAGCAATGATCGTATTTGCTGGGAAATACTATCACTTTCTCTTCCGTAAAACGGCGGTTCAATTCCTATCACGAGCGTTTCTGCATCATAGTCAATGGATAACGAAGATATTATGCCGCTAAGACGAGCATCGTCTGGATTCGGATATGCCCTAAGAGCATGCAGCATTTTTAATGCCTGATTTAGCTTCGGGTATTTATCCTCATCATCATATGCAAATGATGACGGATAGATTGTCTTTATGAAATAATTGACATCGTGGCCTTCATCGTTTTCTTTTATTTCTATGATGGCAGTGATCAGCGTTTGCTTATCGATATAATGTAAAATTGGTTCCTGTGTATGTTTCCCAGATGCATCAGTATCGGTTCTCCAAACAGTTCCATCGTATTCAAAACTGTATGTTGTAAAAAAATTGTACAGTTGTTGGTTTTTTAGAAACTCATTTTCAATTTGTGTTATGTGAAGATCAGTCAAATTGGCAGGCAGTTTTGAGAGTACTAGTCGTTCATCAAATGTCCAACCACGCTCAACCAATGTTTTCTTAGTTTCATTTTTTACGCATGCAGGAGTTCCGTCATGTCTTGCAACCAATTCAAGTGACGTCTTACACTGGATCTTGTCTGCTGAAACTTTTAGATTAAATTGTTTAAGCGGAGGCAAAACATGGTCTTGGGATATCTTTCTTATCAGATCAACATCTGCATGCTCAACAAGACTGGTGGGCGTGCATAGATTATGTTTGATGTCATCTCCAGCTATGCGTGCAAATACCACATACTCTGATCCTTCTGCAAAATTGAATCCCCAGAATCTTTCATCAGATGATATCCTAATCGTATCTTGATAGGCCCCCTTGAATTGCTCTGTTACTGAAAAAAGAGTTAT
>JAJCXK010000037.1 GCA_029263475.1 Candidatus Nitrosopumilus sp. | reverse complement strand
GACAACTCCGGTGATTCTTGATGTGCACATTTCTTGTGAAATAAAATCACAGTAAACATTGCTTGCAGTTACAGGACCAAAAAATACTCCAAAATACCCACAAATTGCAATGAGTATGATTTTATTTCTATTCTTCATTTTCTATCCTCTTGAAACTAAAATACCCCAAGATCTTGGAATCAGTTTTTCGGCAGTATCGCCAGTCACGCAGACGGGTCTGGAGTCTTTGGGCGTTAACAGCATTGTAAGCCCGTCTTTGCATCGTATCTCGTCAGTTGAAACTCCCGACTTGAACTGCTTTAGTGGGGGCAGGATAGACGAATATGGTGGATTGTCTACAACCTTGCACATTGGGGGTTTCACTGCCAGAATAAACGCATGAATGATTTCGATTTCACGGGTATCGTGAGGAAATGACATCAGGAGCCTTCTGTAGTCTTGATATGGAATCTCCTCATAGTCTATTTCATCGCCATCACGCAAAACAAAAAATCTGCCGTCCCCATCATCTGTTTTAGGATCAAGCATGCTTCGCGGCAGTTCAATCTTAAGGCTCATGTCCGATTCGCTTTGGGACGATACGTCAATTAGCAACGAGCCATGCTCACAAAACAGGATCATGTCATCAATCATGCCATTGGATATGCTGTAGGGGATGTTGTATCTTACTTGTTTCTCATATAATGAAAATGACTTATCAAAGTCGTACAGGTTCTCTGCTGTTTTTAAATCCGCACCCCAAGCTTGTGGAATAAGCATTGACGATGCAACTAGTGTAATCATCAAAAGCCTGGTTTTCATTTTCTTCCAAACTCCGTTACTGGTAATACTTTCACACAGTCATCAGGAAGTGAGTCATGAAAAATCATGTCTGACAACTCATAATGATTCAGTAACACTGTTGATAGATACACATCTTTTCCATCAAAATTAATGATCTGGGAACATATGCGTGCAGGTGGCTCTATTGCAAAGTCAGCATTATTCCATTCCCTTTGAGGCATAATCCAGTCAATATCCTGTTCCATGAGCATCACTTCAAAAAATGTCGGAATGTCTTTTTCAGGGTTTATTTTTCCATAATCAATTTCATCAGATCCGGGTCCTGACATAGACTCATCCTCGATTACAAATCCGAATTCTTCATATTCGGGCAATGGTATGTTGTATTTTATCTTCAAAGAGGAGTCCAATATCTTGGGCATGTCACAGGGGAACAACTCTGGAGGAACGGACGGATGAAGTCCCCAAAATTCCGCATATGTCTTGTTTTCAAATTCGTACAAGCCTGTGTAACGTACAAGATGTGTTGATTTCCAAGGATTTAGACACGAAAGAAAGGTGTCATCAGGAGATAATTTTGCAGTGTAAATGATATTTGACGGTGCATCCTCATCATTTGATTCGTTAAAATCTACTTGTATGGCATTTGAATTCTTATCGATTATCTTTAGATTTTCAATGCCAAACCATCTGGTGTCTGTTTTACCTTCTGGAAAAGACACGATCTCTCCATATGAAATTGGGCCTGCAGATGTGTATTTGACACCATCAACGTCTCCCCTGAAATTCCCTCTTTCTTGTCTGCAAACAAACTCGTCTGATTTTATCTCAATACATTTGTATGACTCGTTTATTTTTTCAACACATTCTACATCGCATTTGTAATCATCAGGATAAATTCCAACTCTGGACAAAGGCTCTTGAAAGTAAATGTAATCACTGACAAACAAAATTGAAGGAATAATTATCACAATGGGTAAAATTGCATAAAGTGTATTCTTGAGATTGGAGTTCATTTTCTTTTTCTCCAAATCACTATACAAATTATAGTTCCTGCAATTAAAGAAAGGATTCCGAACACAAACAAAAATACAGAAGATTCAGATAGAATTATTTTCAGATAGTCATATTGGGGGTCACACCATATGGTATTCCCATCGATGTCAGGTTCACATCTTCCATCAATCACCACACAAATCTTACCTGCTAATTCAGAGTTAGGACCACACACTAGTTCATTTTTAATGCATTGCGGAATTCCAATCATGTCGGGATGGCGTATTCCTGTTTGGCAATATTCTCGCATCATCTCTTGTTGTTCATCTGATATGGTGGGAGGTTCTGGTTCTTCAAATTCTGGAGGTCCTGTAGCATTTTCGTTTCTTAATGGACTCCATTCCCATAGACAGTCTTGAGAATTCCATGCATAGTTATTTGCGGGGGCATTTCCCCTTTCGCAACCATTCACTGGAACATTGGCATATTGCTCCCAGTTACAATTAACAAAAACCCATCCTTCTCCATCCGGTCTCGGTCCACTTTTACAAGAAGGATTTGGAGTAATTGTAGAGTCATCGACAATCACACAAAGCCCTTTTTCAAAATAACTGCCCAAATCACAAAGACCATTATCCACAACTCTGGAATTGGCAGTTCCAATTATGAGATCAGTGTCCGTATTGGTATCATGATTTTTGGAAAGATATAGCAAAACTCTTTGATCTACATCATAGGGATATGTTTCATAGGCCATCGGATGTGGTTCACGCAGGAAATAGCCTGTCACCATAACTGTGTCTGCACCACTTGGATTTTTCAAGTATTCCTCAATTTGTACTTTGTAAATTGCAATGCCTGAAGTCTCAGAATAGGAATTTTCAGACTTTGTAACTTGTGGCTCAGATATTATTTCCACTGATAGAATTTTTCCAACCATTACAATTTCAGAAAAAGCAAAAGCATGTTTGGGATCGGGTTCAGGTACAGCAAATACTGTTCCAATTCCTGTAAGAATTCCAACAATCATCAAAAGAAACAAACCCACAACAAAGTAGATTGCTTTGTTTTCCCTTGATTGCATCTGAAATCCAGTTTTCATTATGGCATGTAAGTTCCTGTAATTTCTATACGTTCAGTTCCCTTCTCAAAAGATATTTCCAAAATCATTGGAGAGAATTCCCCATGTTCTACTATCTCCTCATTTACGGATACAGTATATTGGAAGGATGTCTCTTTGATTGGATACAATAACCCGTTTGGCATTTCTATGTGCAAAATTCCCCTTTCATTACTATTCATCAAAAGAATCAAAGAGTTGGATGATTCATCATATGAAATACCCTCAACATTGGCTGATGGCATCATGTATTGACCGGCATAAGTGCCATTGTCAGTCTTGATGACATATTCAGTTGGAGGAATCAACAGGGGACTGTCTTTCCAAAATCCTAAATCTAAAACCCAAACCCATCCCCTGTCAGCTAGTTTGGGAGCCGTGAACTGAGATACACACGCAGGAGAGCCGTCATGTTTCTGAATCAATACAAAGTCATATTTGCATTGAATACTATCAACTTCAATTCCAGATTGGATTTGTTTTAGCGGAGGAACAACGTCTGGACAAAGTATCTCATCATACTTTATGGG
>JAJCXK010000036.1 GCA_029263475.1 Candidatus Nitrosopumilus sp. | reverse complement strand
GAACAGAGAAGACAGTCCTTCCATGGCTGCTTCTTCATTTTTAGGTTCTTCTTTCTTTTCCTCTTTCTTTTCTTCGCCACCGGCTGCTGCATCTGCTGGTGCGGCTGCTGCTGCAACTGCTACAGGTGCGGCTTTAACTGCATCATCGATATTAACATCGGCTAATGCTGCAACTAGAGATTTAACTTGGGCTTCGTTAACTTCAGCACCAGATGCCTTAACAACTGAACTGAGATTTGCCTCGTTAACTTCTTTGTCTAGCTTGTGAAGAAGTAAAGCAGCGTAAACATATTCCATTATGTCGAGATTTTCTTAGGGCATAATATAAAACTATGGAGAAGTTATCGTTTAAAAAAAATAAATGTTCAATTCAAGATTTTAAGACTTCGACAGACAGCATATAGTGTTCGTTTCAAAGTAGGATCAGTCAAAGTATCCATTCTATTTTTTAGTACTCTCTTTGCCTCATCTCTTTCTGAACCAGGCGATAACGACAAAACAGTATTGATGAATTCTGGCAATGATTCTCGAATCCAGCCATCAAGCATCGCATAGATTTTTGGAGGAAGAATATCACATTTGTCAACATCAAGATCTATGACTTCAGCAAAATTTTCATGTTCAACCCTGTATACCAGAGCCAACACAACGTTATCAGGAGTAGGATGGAGAAGTATTTCTTGTGAACGCTCTCCGGTTTTTCCTTGAGCAATTTTGTTTTTCAACCCAACAGGATTTACAATAACACCGTTGATTCCCACTTTTTTCCCATCAACTCCAGTAACAATACCAAAAATGAAGTCGTTAAAATCGCCGTTCTTTTTAAGAGAAAATACTGCAGTTCCTTCTTTCAAAGAGGGTTTTTGCCCAAACATGAATAGGCTTCATAAAGGATTGTATTTAATGTATCATTTTTCATATATCCATACAAGACAGCATTCATCTTATCTCATATTGCAATTACTTTTGAATCGAATTAAATCATTCTTGTCACAATACTTCATTTCATAATCGTTACAAAATATAATAATACAACACCAGTAAACAACATTAATCGACAATTCTTAATATCGGATTAGAACAGCCTCATCGTTGAATAAAAAAGAGATTCTAAAAGAATTTTCATCTGATCCTGACAAATACTATAATGTAAAACTGTTCCAAGAGCAGGGATTTGTCAGGAAATCTTGTACAAAATGTGGACGATTCTTTTGGACTCTGAATGCAGGTAGGAATCTATGTCCAGACGATGGAGACGACACATACTCATTCATCGGAGAACCACCAACAACAAAAAGATTTGACTACACACAAGCATGGAAACAAGTGGAGGAATTTTTTGTAAAAAATAACCATAAGTCGGTTAACAGATACCCAGTAGTTTGCAGGTGGAGAGATGACCTGTATTTTACAATCGCATCAATTGTCGACTTTCAAAGAGTAATGGGTTCAAAGGTAGTTTTTGAATTTCCAGCCAACCCACTTGTAGTTCCACAAACCTGTTTACGTTTCAAGGATTTGGAAAATGTCGGGGTTACAGGTAGACATTTTTCAAGTTTCTGCATGATTGGACAACACAGTGTTCCGGACATGGGAGGATACTGGAAAGATGAGTGTGTTGATTTGGATTTCAGACTGTTGACAAATCAGTTTGGAATCAAAAAAGAAGAGGTTATCTTTGTCGAAGATGTTTGGGCAGGGGGGGGATCTTTTGGCCCATCATTAGAATATTTTGTCAGAGGGCTAGAACTTGGAAATGCAGTATTTACTGAATTTCAAGGTGAATTAGGGCAGCACACCACACTTGATCAGAGAGTCATAGACATGGGTGCAGGACTGGAAAGATTCGCATGGGTTACAACCGGAACACCTACAGCATATGACTGCTGCTTTGGTCCGATCAACCAAATATTATTTGAGAAGATCGGTATTGATTCAGATTCTGAAATTTTGAAAAAATACTTTACAGAAATTGCAAAAGAGATTGATCATTTTGATGATCTGAACGAGGTTAGACGACTTGCAGTAAACAATGCAGGGATTACAGATGGACAACTAAACAAAATGATAAAACCGCTAGAAGGCATGTATCTGATTGCAGATCATCTCAGAACATTGATTTTTGCAATTACTGATGGTGCTTTGCCAAGTAATGTAGGTGGAGGATACAATCTTAGAATGATGCTGCGAAGGATTAACGGAACTATTAATCGCCTGAATCTAAAATTAGACATTGATGAATTAATTGATGCCCATGTAGATTATCTCAGAGATACATATCCAGAACTTGATGAGAAAAGAGAAGATGTAAAGAAAATCCTGAAGTTGGAATCAACAAGATATGAAGATTCCAAAGTCCACATGAAGAAAAAGGCGGAGAAGATTCGTGAAAAAGGAGTGCCAACAGTTGATGAACTGATTACTTTATACGAATCAGATGGCATCACACCTGAATATCTCAAAGAAGTCGATGCAATTTCAGAAATCCCATCATCATTTTATTCCAAACTATCGGATTTGCACCAGTCTGAAAAGAAAAAAGATATCACAGAACTTCCATTAGAAGGGTTACCTGAAACTGAGACTCTATTTTACAAAGACGACCCAATGGAGTTTGATGCCAAAATAATCAAGGTCTTTGATGATCAAGTGGTACTAGATAGAACTTCATTTTATGCAAGAGGTGGAGGACAAGAACCAGACTATGGCAGTATTGCAGGATTCAAAGTTGTAAATGTGGATAAGCACGCAAACATCATAGTTCACAAGATAGAAGGAGGCATTCCAAAAGAAGGAGAAACTGTATCATGTAAAGTGGATGAGACTCGCCGTGCAAATATTACTAAAAATCATACCAGCACCCACATCATCAATGTATCATCGAGAGGAGTATTGGGTTCTTGGATTTGGCAACACTCTGCATTCAAAGACGATGATCACGCAAGATTAGACATTACCCACCATTCATCATTAACTGATGAGCAAGTAAAACAGATTGAGAATGCAGCTAATCAAATGATAAAAGAAAATTACTCAGTGAATATCGATTATTACGATAGAGGAACTGCAGAACAAAAATACGGATTTAGAATTTATCAGGGCGGGGTAGTCCCAGTAAAATCAGTTAGAATTGTATCAATTGAAGAAAAAGACATTGAAGCGTGTGGTGGAACGCATGTAAAGAAGACTGGCGATATAGAACTAATCAAAATTACAAAGACTAAACGAATTCAGGACGGTGTAGTTCGAATAGAATTTGTTTCAGGTCCAACAGCATTCCAATATGTGAAAGACCAAGAAGAAGAATCTAGAAAACAAGCTGCAGAGCACATTGCAAAAGAGAAACTGGAGAAACAAAGAGAAGAGAATAAAGAAAGAGCAAGAGAGCAAATACCCATACTACTGGAGAAGATAATTTCTGGAGAAACAATAGAATCAGATGAAATCAGTACAAAAGGGAAAGTATGTTTTACATCCAGTGAAAATTATGATGATTATTTTTATCAAAACTTTGGAAAGAAATTGGTTGCAAAGGATAACGCTGCGGCATTTTGTGGAATTTTTGAGGCAGGTCCAACCATTCGAGTAATTGTGTTTGCTGGAGAGCAATCAGGTGTGAACTCAGGGGAAATAGCCAAGGAGATAGCCTCAATTTTGGGAGGCTCTGGTGGAGGGGATGCTAAGTTTGCTCAAGGTGGAGGAAAAGACACATCTAAAAAAGAGCAGGCTATAGACAAAGCAAAATCAATGATTTTAGGATAATATTATGATAAACTGGAATGATATAGAAACCAAATGGCGAAACAAGTGGGCAGAATCCAAAGACTTCGAGACAAATCCAAATGATAAACCAAAAAAATTCATTACAGTTGCATATCCGTATCCCAATTCCCCACAACATATTGGACATGGACGGACATACACACTGGCTGATGTTCATGCAAGATTTTATCGAATGCAAGGATACAACGTATTGTTTCCAATGGGATTCCATTATACAGGGACCCCAGTGCTTGGAATGGCAAAGAGAATTCAAGCTGGAGAAAAAGAAATCCTGGACGGACTGAGAAACATCTACCACGTTCCTGAAGAAGATATCAAGACATTTGTCGAGCCGATAAAAATTGCAGACTATTTCCATGAGGAAATAAAGTCAGGGATGATCGAGATGGGATACTCCATAGACTGGAGAAGGGAATTTACAACAATAGTTCCAGGATATCAAAAGTTTATCGAGTGGCAGATTACAACTCTGAAAGAAAACGGAAGAATCATTCAGGGCTCGCATCCTGTGGGATGGTGCCCTGCTGATCAGAATCCTGTATCACAGCACGACACGATGGGGGACGTAGAGCCAAAAATCGACGATAAAAATTTCCTAGTCAAGTTTTCGTTTGACGAATTTGTTTTCCCAGTTACTACACTTAGACCCGAGACAATTTTCGGAGTTACAAACCTGTGGGTCAATCCAAATACAATTTACAAAAAGGTGACAGTTGACAACGAAACGTGGATAGTGTCTGAAGAATGCGCAAAGAAGATAGAATTCTTTGAAAAGAAAGTCAAAATTGTTGGAGACATTTCAGGTAGTGAAATCATCGGAAAATATGCCAAAAATTACAATGGACAAGAAATTCCAATATTACCTGCAGAATTTGTGGAACCGGGAATGGGTACAGGCCTTGTTATGTCAGTACCTGCGCATGCACCAAAGGATTACCAGGCATTGATGGACTTAAAAACTAAAAATTACGAATTAGCCTCAAAAATTGAGCCTATTCCGATAATAGTCACAGAAGGATATGGAAAATATCCTGCAAAAGAGATTTGTGAAAAATTACGAGTCTCTGATCAAACAGATGAAAAGCTGGAAGAGGCTACGAAAGAATTGTATCTTAAAGAATTCGCAGATGGGAAGCTGAATGAAAAATGTGATAAATTCAACAATGAAAAAGTCCAGTTTGGGCGAGACAAAATAAGAGTATGGCTCCAAGGGAACAACACCCTAGAGAAATTCCCAGTCCTTGAAAATTCTCCCGTACATTGCAGATGTGGTGCTGAATGTGTTGTAAAAATATTGAACAATCAATGGTTTTTGAATTACGGAGATGAAGAATGGAAGGAAATTGCCCGTAATTGTTTTGATGAGATGAACATCTTACCTAGCAATATAAGAACAGAATTCAAAGAAGTGATAGAATGGTTGCACGAGCGAGCTTGTGCAAGACAGCAAGGACTAGGAACTAAACTTCCATGGGATAAGGACTGGATTGTAGAGTCACTATCAGATTCTGTAATTTACATGTCATACTATACAATATCACGATTTGTGAATGATGGAACTGTTTTGCCTGAGAATTTAACTCGAGAGTTTTTTGATTATATTTTGTTGGATAAAGGAGGTGTTGCACTAGCTGCAAGTACTTCCAAGCTTTCTGAAGAGATCATTAATACAGTGAAAAAGGAATTTCAATACTTCTATCCAGTTGATTCAAGGCATTCAGGACGAGATTTGGTGCAGAACCACCTATCATTTTTTGTTTTAAATCATGTTGCAATATTTGAGAAAAAGTTATGGCCGCAAGAAATTGTAGTTAATGGCAGTGTCATGATGGATGGCGCTAAAATGTCAAAGAGTATGGGAAATATCATCCCACTACGAACCGCAATCAAAGAGCATGGTGCAGATCCAATCAGATTGGCAATAATTTCATCAGCTGAATTATTACAGGATGCAGATTTTAACATGGAATCAGTTTCAGGTATTCAAAACAAGCTAGAATCATTATCTGAGGAATGCTCAAGGATAGAATCAGGCAAAATTGGCAATTTAGAGGCTGAAGACAGATGGATTTTATCTAAAACTCAGAGTATGGTCAAGCAGGTTACAGAAGCAGTTGAAAAGATGAGACTTCGAGAGGCACTTCATGATATCTTGTTTACATTTGAGTCTGATTTGAGCTGGTATACAAAAAGAATGGAAGCCAAAAATAGAGAAAATATTTCAGGAATTTTACACCAAATAAATTCAGATCGAGTTGCGATGCTTTCCCCATTTGCACCACATATAGCTGAGGAGATGTGGGAGAAACTTGGACATTCAGATTTAGCTTCAAAATCACAATGGCCACAATACTCTAAAGACAAAGTTGATGCCACTGCAATTCAATCCGAAGAATTACTAAAATCAACTATAGGTGATATTACAAACATTCTCAAGGTTACCAAAATTACTCCACAAAAAATTGTCATATATGTTAATTCGGATCCCATGAAATCAAAAGTTTATCATAAAATACTCAGCATCATGGTTGGTGGTCAAAACAACATGGGTGTTGTAATGAAGGAATTGATTGCAGATCCTGAAACTACAGATGCAAAGAAAATGCCAGACTTTGTTCAAAAGATAATCAAGGACTTGCATTCAGAATCAGAAGAAATCAAATCCATGAAACTTAAATCAAAAGAGTTTGATGAAAAAGAATTCTTATCTTCAGAATTAACCAGCATTGGAAAGAAAGAGTTTGGGGTAGGCATTACAGTTTATTCAGAAAATGATGTTGACATTTATGATCCAAAAGGAAAAGCAAGACATGCAAGGCCATACAAACCAGCAATATTAATTGAATAGAATTTTAAACAGATAGCGAATTTTTTAATTCTTGATGCAAATCTATTAAGATTTGATTTTTGAGATTCTATTACCATCTAGAATGATCTATCATAATCTATGCCTACAATTTCAGCAAATATTTCAAAAAGAAAACAGGATGCAATTGAACGATATTCTAATGCATGTAGTGAAACAATGTCTGATTTAATTAGAAAAGTTGTAATTAATGAGGCAATATTCCTAAATTCTTTTCAGATGTTTTTGAATTTTAAATTGAAACTTCAATTCTGGACAATGCGGTAGGTGAGGATGAAGGAAAAATCAAAAAATATCTAAGATAGCATGAGATTATCAAGTAATTTTAATATCTAATCTACACATCAAAATACATATTCACATGAGGTATTCTCACCTTACAGTAGACATCACCGAACTCAACGAAGCCAGATTTTGCATAAAAATTTCTTACGTCATACATAGAATCTAAAATGATTTTAGACTTGTTTGCTTTCTTGGAATATGATTTGATTTCATCCAAGGATAATTTTCCATATCCCTTAGATCGGTATTTTGATGAAATCCCTATTCGCTCTATTTTATGAGAATTGCCTACATCTCTGAGCCTAAAAGAACCTATAATGAAGCCATCACATATGATCAAAAACTGATCTATCTTCATGTCATCATCATCAAAAATGTCACTGTTTGATAATCCCAATTCCTCGTTGAAGATTTTGATTCGAATATCTCGAATGGTCATAAAATCATCTGCTTTTCGAATCAAGAGATGCAAACTGGTAGACAGTCTTTAGGCTTTAAGACTTAATTACAAACCTAGCATTGAAAATCAAATTTTAAAATGCAAGCAAGATCCAGAATTAAAGAAAATAGAAAGGCCAGAGTTTAAGACCAATCCCCAAAGGACTGATAACATCTCTTTCGCTTAAGATCAGAAACGTTTGTATTCAGATGACAGCGACGGTCTTAAGATCAGAAACGTTTGTATTCAGATGACAAACCACCTTTCTATACTAACAACGCAGTTTTGGTATTTAAGATGCGCTACTTTTTCGTACTAACCAGGATCATCCAAAAATTGGGCACGAGTATGATTTTCAGATAGTATATTTATTAGGCATGAGGGGTCCCAAAGTCATCTTGAAGATAGCAGTAATGGGAATGGGAGTAGCAGGCTCTTATCTCATGGCCAGACTAAAGAATACCAAACATGAGGCTGTAGGATATGAAAGAATGACTGAAGATAGACATGACTCCATCTGTGCATGGGGAACGATAAAGTCGGTACTGGACGGATTCTGCAAAAAGACTGGCAGAAACTTTGATGACTTTTTGATTCATGACGGAAAGAAAATGCATGTCAAGATGAATGATGACGTGAAATTTGACATTGGGCTAAAAGGATTATGCACGTATAACAAGCTGGGACTGATAAAAGATTTCATAAAGGATTGCAAGATCATCTACGGTCCACCACCAAAAATCGAAGAGTTAGAAAAAGAATACGATATGATTGTGGATTGCACCGGATTTCACAGGGTATATCTGCCAAAGATGAAAGAGGATTTCTTTTTGCCAACATACGAGTACAAGGTAGAGTATGAAAACGGCGTACCATATGATGATTTTTACATTGAGCCATTTCCAGGCATGTCAGGATACTTTTGGTATTTCCCACTAGGGGACAATTTCGCACACATTGGTGCAGGAGATTACAACAAGGACCACATCAAGGCAACTGATGCATTCTTGGAAAAACATGGAGGTAAAATTGTCGCAACCAAGGGACGTCCAATCAGATTAGCAACACCAGACAGATGCAAGCCATACTATTCAGGCAAAGTGGTAGGAGTAGGAGAATCAATTGGAACAGTATACGCATTGTTGGGAGAAGGAATCATTCCATCCATGCAGTGTGTGGAAATCTTTCTAGAAAATATACATGACCTTAAGGCATATGAGAAGGCAATAGAAAAACATTACAAGGTTTATGCAAAGGTGTTTAATTTTGTCAGAGCAAAGATTCACAAGGATTTCAGCTTCTTGAAGGCATTGCCAGACTTCATATCAATTTTCTTATACATGAAAAAGCATGAGGACAGGTTTGGAATGAACATTAAGATTGCAGATTTACTAAAAGTGGCAAAGGCTTAGAAATCACCTAACTGAAACTTATAGAGCCATAAGATTCTCGATTGGTACGATTTGATGCCATGTTATAGTCATAGATGGTAGTAGAGTACGCTTTTAGCTCATCTTTCATTTGATCTAGGTTATCTGCAAGGTAAAATCCAGGGCAATCTCCAGTAAACTGATATGTTGCATGTACTCGTGCAATGCCTTTTTCATTTTCCAACCAACTTGCAAACGGATACAGGTAACAGACATCAGGTCTGTCAGGATGCATACTGCATGCACCCTTATCATCCAAGAACCTACATGAGATATGAGTTCCATCTTCGGCTTCGGTTTCGTCATCTTTTCTCTTGAGATTGATGGTGGTCATTGTAGTCATCTGTCCTGATGGACCGGGTTCATCATATGTAACGGTAAGTGTTTCATTTTTAATAAAATCTGAAGTATTTTTGTATTTCAGACCTTTTCCAATTGTGATCAAATCATCGGAAGTCAAAGGAAGTCGACCTTGCCGGTCACAACAGTTGTGACAGTCAGGCCAAAAACATGTCCACAAAATATATTTTTTTTCAGAGTTCAAATACGGCACATGAAAAATTACATCTTTAACTTTGATTGCAAAGTCAGATACATCAGTTATTTTTCCCAACACAAACTTTTTTAAAATTGGATCAAAATCCCAATCCTTTTCCAACAAATCTAATGATTCTTGAATTTCTTTTTGAGACAACTCTTAAGTAATAACAGATTTTGCAGATGTTATTAATGTTGAGCGATAAAGGAAAGTATGCATCAGCAACGGAGAATAGAAGATTTGTATGGAGAGAAATTGTTTGGCCTTTGATTTTAGAAATCAATGATGTAGCATTTTCATTAAAACAATTTCAAGCAAAACGAGATGAGATATGTAATGAAAAAAATGTGACAGTTACAGTTCCTTCCAGAGGTTTGGTCTCACTCATGCAAAAAGGCATCATACTAAAAGAAAAGAATGTCTATTCAATCCATTTCAAACTGATCCCATACATGAGATTAAGAGCAGTGTGCGATTATGCAACTGCCATTCATGAAGTCAGAATAAGATGACAACGGCAAATGATTATATTCCAAAACACATGGATCTATTATGGTAGCCCGATAGTCTAGCGGTCAAATAATTACAATTTAGATCAAGGATTCTGCCCTCTGGATCTCAAGAGTGGATAGGCGGAGACGGCAGTTCGAATCTGCCTCGGGCTACTTGAAAAATTATCTATATCTATCTAGATGCTTGTGCTATGCGTTCCAACTCGTGTTTTTTCTTGACAGATGGGGCACTAGAGTCGTTCGATGCTGCAAGCATTAACTGCTCAGCCATATGCTCCTCAATGGGTTTTGGATTGGAAAATGTTGCCTCTTTTATTGCATCAGAGATAAATTTCAAAGCCAAATCAACCCTTCGAATAGGAGCAACGTCTACGGATACATGGTAAACTGTACCACCATAGACAATTCTTGTCGTGTCCTCGTTTGGAGCAGAGAATTCAATGGCTCTGACCAAAACCTCAACAGGATTCTGACCAGTTTTTAATGCAATAATGTCAAAAGCAGTTTTAACAGTATTAAGTAATTTTGTTTTCTTACCAGTCATCCTACCAGTGTTCTTTGCATATTTCTTTCCAAAATGCATTGTCTTATTGATTAGTCTCTCAACAATATTGACATCAGCTTTATTGAATCGTTTTAGGGCTGAACGTCCATAAGTGTAAGGTAAAATTTGCTTTCTTAAAGAAATAGCAGTTTTTAATCCAGGATCTTTCACTTCAATATCAGATAAATCCCATTTTCTAAACAGTAGTAGATTTTTTGTTTCAGCCATTTTTCTATCTCCTTGGTTTCTCCTTCTTTCCAATAACTAGTTCATGAAGTGATGTACCATTAACTTTAGAAACTTTGAATCTAACTCCAGGAATATCCCCCATTGCACCACCCTGAGTTGCACCCATTCCTTCAATCGTAACCTCATCATGTTCATCGATAAAATTCATTGCACCATCTCTTGGCAAAAATGCCGTTACAGACTTGCCATTTCTAATTAATTGAACTCTAACACACTTTCTAATAGCAGAATTTGGTTGTTTTGCGGCAATACCAACTTTTTCCAAAACAATACCACGTCCTTGTGGTGCACCACCAAGAGGATCGGATTTTTTATCAATACCTAATTTTCGTCTCTTATAAGTAGAGATGGCCCACCTTTGTTTCAATTTTTTCTTTGTAAGAACTCTACCAGCAAATAATCCAAGAGGTGATTTTCTCATATCTTACATCTCCAAAGTTGCGCGTTCAGGACTATTAATTAATACACTACCAATATCAAAATATCGCTTTGCAAGTAACCTAGCCTTTTCAGCATTTCTACCTTCCCTACCTACTACAATGCCTTTCTTTCTTGGGTCCACCATAACAATCGCCTGTTTAGTTCCATCTGCTCGTTTATTTATTTTTACTTCAGAGATAAGTTTTGAATTAAGTAAATTAGTCAAAAATTTTGCAGGATCTTCATCAAACTCCACCAATTCCACATTTCTCTTAACAATATTCTGTAGAGATTTAATATGAACACCACCCTTGCCAATTGCCAGTCCCATCTTACCAGAATTCACCACGAAAATTACTCTATCCTGCTTTTCATCCTCAACACAGTCACGAGCAGTTGCACCAGTCACATTTTGAAACAAAGACATCATGCGCATTTGATCAGTTGAAAGTTTGATTGATTGTGCCATTAGAATTCCTATTTCTCTCCGACAAAAAATGTCTCATTTAAACTTTCATTAAGCAGAGAACAATTATTCATTTTTTATCTCAGCCTTTGTATCTTTTATAATTGATTTGATGCTTGCATCGTCGATGGATGTAAACGAAATTGTTGAAATTCTAAATTGTAAACCACACAATCTACCTAATGCGACTGATGTTCCCTGAAAGTTTACCAATGGTATTTTTTCCTTATTTGCACCGGACTCAATTTTCTCAAGCATTTCTTTTTTGATTGATTGAGATAAGATAATCAGCTTTGAATTTTTGACAGAGTTTAAGACTTGTTTACTACCCATGATGAGATCATCCTCCTTACGTGCATCTCTTAATGACTTTTCAAGTATTTTACTCATACGTTTACCTTATGTCGATCGTCTTGACAGGGCTTTATAGGTCTATTGAAAAAATAGGTTCACATCAATGAGAAATCAGTTTAGAAAATTAAACAAAGAGCCCAGAGTTGAAATTGCAATACCAACCTCATCAAAAAAATCATTTAGTTTTTGTTTTTCAGAACTCCTCATTGAAAAACCATCAGACATGGAGAGACTTGAAAGAGAGATATTTTGAAAGTTGGATTCTAATGAATCTTCAGAATGATTAGAAATTAGCGATAGTGCAATCATGAGATTTTTTTGAGCAACTTGATGATCAGGTTCTTGAGCTAAAATTTCATTATATAATAAAATGGCAGAATCAAGGTTTTCCATATTTGCAAGTGCATTAGCTTTATTATTCTTAGCAGGTAAAAAATTAGGATCAATATTGATTGCATAGTCATAGTAAACTACCGCCTCAGAAAAATGACCCAGTTTGCCCAGAGTTGAACCTTTGTTAACAAGAGTTTTGACGTCATCAGGATTATGCAATAGTAATTCGTTGAAAAAACTTAGCGCACCATCAAACTCACATAAACGATACAAAGCAGGACCCATCCCATCATAATATGAAATTATGTCAATGTAGGTACTTGAATTACACTTGAGATTAGTTTGGTTCAGTAATTTCCCAATTTCCACATCATTTACAGATAGTTCGTTTGGATTTTTGATTTCATCATTAATTTCTTCCACCACAACGTCTTCCACCACAACGTAAGGATCTTTAGAATACTCAAAAAAAGAAACAATTTTTGATTCTGCATAATGAGCTTTCACAGAATAGGTTCCATCCACTCTAAAATTCACTCCATCCTTCACTAGAAAACTTGTGACGAATTTTAAATCGGAATCAACCATTCCAAAATAAAATCCGACCGGGGTTCCAAACGGATCATAAATTCCGATCAAAACAGATGTTGAATCCAATGCTGAAACTAGACCGTTGATTTTAATGATCTCATTGTCAGAATACAATTTTTTCTCAGTATTGAGCAAAACCACCACAGTATCCTCAAAAGAATCAGTCAAGGTCTCAGATTCAAGTAACTTGTTTTCCAGTATGAAATTATAATTTTCAGAAACAGTACCATATTCTAGTTTAATTGTATATTCTCCAATTTTTTCATAAACGGAAGAATTCAGAATGATAGTTTTGGTAAATATTTTTTCAGATGAGATCTTCAAATTAGTCGCAGATATAATTTTCCCATCCGGATCATAGATACTCATCGCAATTACAGGCATCCCAACATCCTTAATTTTACCCGAGATGGTGAGAGAATCTCCAACATCAAAAAATTGTTTATCAAAATTTACAGCCAATGAATCTGCAAAAATATCTGCAAAAAGTAGCGGAGATATTACAGCTAGCACTAAGGTTGCTCCTAAAACATATCCCAACACACGAGTAATAATGTAATTTTCTATTTAATGACCACTAAGAAATCATACTTTTCATTCTACTGGAATAGACATAGATGTCGTCAGAGATAATGCAACAAAATGATTAGATTTTGAGAAGGTTTTGATAATGTATGATCATCATACATTACAAATATTTCACATCCAAAAAGAGCAGACAATCTATTTCCATTAGAAGGCGAATTTTGAGATGTAGAAGTTATCTCGATAAAAGAGCCAGAGATTTCAGACGTTCCAACAGCATTAACACCAATACCTGCAATTTCAGAGTCGGAGAAAAGATGTATTTGGTAGACATCTGATACTTCAGGATTTAAATTCACAACATTATCAATAACTCTAACAACTACAGTCTTCGAAAAAGAAAAATTCCTTCAAGAAATTTATCTACCAACATTCTAAATTATTGAAACTGATCCAACCAATACAACTCCATCTGCAAATTCAAACAAAATAGTGATTGCTGAATCTATATCAGATTCTAAAAATCTGCCGATTGGACAATTGCCAATCTTTCTAGGTATGTGTCACCGTCCACATCACCATTACGAATAAATTCCCATTAGAGTAACTTCCCTGAAAAATTCCAGAACATACAAACATGTTTCGACGGACTTATATGATTTTAAAGAATCCTCAGATATTCTAACTTTGATTAAATGACATTCAACAGTCCATAGGGAATCAGTTGTATATTTATTAGAATTTCAACTTGGAAATATTCTTGTGATCTTAATTTTATCAATTCAAGAATAAATTGGATTGTCAGTAAAAATTGGAGAATTAGGATCATTACAAATAGAATTCATTTCTCCAAATGCAAATAATAGAATCAGCGATTTAAAAAAAAGCTAAAAACACACATCTATTAAAAATTAGCCGTAATTGGATTTAATGTTTGACGAATAGATTTCTAGGATTCTTCGTCAGGTAGAGAAACTGCTAAGACATTGTCTCCACGCAACAAAATTTTTCCAAGCTTTACATGTTTCTCATCAGAGATATCCTCTGCATCATCCAATGTTAAATTCATATGAATGTCAAAATCCTTTAAAACACCCTGAATAGTTTTTGTATTTCTTAACCTAAGTAAAACAACTTTATTTTTACTATTGTTCATCAGGGTAGAAATTTCATCAGCCATATTAGTCACCCAATCCCAACTTACTCCTTCTTTTTCTTGCTGACTTGCATATACAAGTCAACAGTTCCACTTCCAATAGGGATGTTACTTCCAACAATAACATTTTCTGTAATACCTTTGAGTTGTTCAACATCGCCAGCAAGTGCAGCGTGTGCAATTGTAGGTACGGTAATCTCAAATGCAGCCCGTGCAAGAACACTATCCTTTGTACCAGCTATACCATGTCTACCAATCTGCTGCATATAGCCTCTTGAACACATCAAATCAGATACCAACATGATATATCTATCATCAACCTCCAATCCTTGATCTCCTAAAGTGTGATTAAGTTCATTTATCAATGAATTTCTTGCAGCCTCTATGCCCAAAGTTCCTGCGATTTCAAACACATTATTTGTTCTAACGTTTCTTTTATCAATACCCTTGACTTCAAGTAATTTTGCAATATTGGAACCAGTTGTTTGAATTACCCATTCATCATCTTTTTGAACCAATGTAACACGTTCAATATCTGGAACTCCTTTAACAGTAGTATTAAGAACCTTGTTTCGAATTGCAATTGCAGTTGCAGTGTCAGCCTCATCAACCAAGTTCAAAGTAATTAACTCTCCAGTCACGTCCATTTTGAATTTCTTATTTGATGAAAGTGCGGCTTCTACTTCAATAATAGAACATCCCCTTTCTCTTAACCTGTTTGGACTCAGAATCAATTTGATATTAGTAGAATAATCCGTTTCAGTATCTGCAACCAATGCACTTACCTTAGTTTGTAACACATTTCTTGCAACCTCAATTGCTTTTTCTCTAGACTTCTTTGATTCCTCATCAAGATAGATATCCATAGTAGGTGTAACGGGTTTCTTTCGTGCATCAACTAATTCAATCAGTCTTGGCAGACCCAAGGTAACATTTCTTTCTTTAATTCCTGCAAAGTGGAAAGTTCTCAAGGTCATCTGAGTACCAGGCTCACCGATAGATTGTGCAGTGACGATTCCTACCGCCTGTCCTGGTTCAACTTTTGCTTTGTTGTAAAGCGAAAGTCCCTTTTTACATACAGATTCAACACCATCCTTACTAAGACCTGATTTCTGCAATGCTTCAGAAACAAGATTAGTAAGTCTAGGATTGAATGTTTTAGCATATTTCTTTGTCAAAGTATCAATCTCATCTTTTGTGGCTTTCTTTCCAGAATCAATCATGGTTTGGGATTCGGCCAACCTGACACTGTTAAAAGCCTCCCCATGATCACTTTTTTGTACATCAATACCATCTTCCCCATATAGGAATTGGACAATGTGACCGTGTGGATCTCTTACAGTTCCATCATACTCCAATCTAATGTGTTCTAATGCATTGATTAATCTACGTTGCATGTAACCACTCTGTTGGGTTCTAACTGCAGTATCTACGAGTCCCTCACGACCTCCCATTGCATGGAAGAAGAACTCCAACGTAGTAAGACCGGTTCTATAATTAGACTTAACAAAACCATGTGCATCAGGATTACTATCATGTTCTTTATAGTGAGTTAATGCACGATTACTATATCCATCATTCATTCTATTTCCTCTTCTTGATTGTTGACCTAATGCTCCAGCCATTTGTCCCACGTTAAGTGCTGAACCTCTGGCACCGGTCGTAGCCATAATTTTTCCAGCATTACCATCATCAAGAGAATCATTTGCAGTAGCCCCTGCTTTTTCTCTCGCTTTACCCAATTCATTAACAATATAAGCCTCTAAGGCTTCTTCAGCCTTCATACCTCTTGTAAGTTTTAGGGTTCCTTTTTCATATTGATTAGTAAGATCTAAAACAGTGTCATAAGTTTCTTGGATATCATCTAAAATTTGCTGTACATTTTTTTCTGGCACCTCAAGATCACCATATCCATAACTGAATCCATAATGCGTGATGAATTGTTTTACCATAATTAGAATGGAATTCAAGAAACTTTTCCCTATAGTATTACCATAATCTTTTGTAATTCTGTGTAAAACACTCTCAGGTTCTTCTGCACCAATGGATGTTTTATCAATTACACCGCTGATGAGTTGACCGTTTTTGATTACTACATCTTTTTGTGGACCACTTGTACCCTTGGACCATTTTGATGTGAGCACATAGTTGAAATCTTTTGGAAGAAATAATGAGAATAATTGTTTTCCAGTATACGCAGGTCCATCTTTAGTTTTAGTACCAGGTTTTGGGAGTGCTTCAGCAAAGCCTCCAAGCATGGCATAATTTGAAAATTCCTGAACAGACAAAACAGTATCATCCTTAGTCAAAAGATATGCACCGGTTACAAAGTCTCTTAGTGCTCCAATGATTGGACCACCATATCTTGGAGAAATCAATTGATCTTGAACCCTCATCAAGAGAATTGCTTCTGCTCTTGCTTCTTCACTTTGAGGAACGTGAAGATTCATTTCATCACCGTCAAAATCTGCATTGTAAGGTGGACACACAGAAGGATGTAATCTGAAGGTCTTTCCAGGAAGTACACGTACGTAGTGAGCCATGATGGACATTTGGTGAAGTGATGGTTGTCTGTTGAACATAACAATATCACCATCTGAAAGATGTCTTTCAATCAAATATCCAATTTCAAGAGACTCAGCAATGATAGAACGATCTTCTACAAAATCTAATCTAATCTTTACACCATCAGGTCTAACAATATAATTCACACCTGGGAATTTATCAGGTCCATTAATGACAAGTTTTCTCATTCGGTCAATATTCCATTCAGTAACAATTTCAGGAATGGTCAACTTCATGGCAATTTGTTCAGGTACTCCTACTTCTGACAAATCCAAATTAGGATCAGGTGAAATAACAGTTCTGCTTGAAAAGTCAACTCTTTTTCCAGACAAAGAACCTCTAAATCTGCCTTCTTTTCCTTTGAGTCTTTGAGTCAGAGTTTTGAGAGGACGTCCAGAACGATGATGTGCCTGTGGAATCCCAGAGACTTCATTGTCAAAATACGTTGTTGAGTGATACTGAAGCAAGTCGACCAAGTCTTGAACAATTAATGGAGGAGTTCCAGCTTCTTTACTTTCCTTTAGTCTTTGATTAACCCTAATTATATCAACCATTTTGTGAGTCAAATCATCTTCAGATCTAATTCCAGTTTCAAGAATAATTGAAGGTCTAACGGTTACAGGTGGAACAGGTAATGCCTGAAGGATGAACCATTCAGGTCTAGCAGTAGCAGGATCATATGATAGTAATTTCAGATCTTCATCAAGAATTTGTGAAAATCGCTCCCTAATTGTAATCGGCAGTAATCTATGTTCTCCAATTTCTGTTTTTTCTACAAAGATAGTAGGCTTTGTAAAAACTAACTCGTATTGTGTTTTACCACAATGAGGGCATTCTTTTGCTTTTTTAGCTTTTTCTATAATCTGTTCTGGAATACGCTTTTGTGAAATCACAGTATAGGCAGCATGTTTATCTTTAATTTTTTGGAATGCATTTAGATCATCCTGTGGTACTTTGAGTCTTGCACAAGAACGACATGTTGATTGCAACAACTTGTAGATATTGTCAATGAATGCAATATGCAATATAGGTTCTGCAAGTTCAATATGTCCAAAATGTCCAGGACATCTTGCTGCGGTGTTACCACATGTAAGACATTTTTGACCAGGTTCAAGCGTACCCAATCTACCGTCCATTAAACCCCCTTGAACAGGCATTCCATCTTCATCATACGTTTCAGGAGCAGTGATTTCCGCTACAGAGTATTTTCTAATTTCAGTAGGAGACCATATGGAAAACTGAATTCCATCAATTGCTTTAATTGCTTGAACAGACATCAGATCTTCTCCTTAATCAATAGACGAGGTGCAACATTAAGACTCTGCATTTCTTGTAAAAGTAATTTAAACGCATATGCGACGGATACAGATGATACCTTGGCTTTATCACCACAAACCCTACAGACATATTTTCTCTGTTTAACATCATGATATGCTACCAATCCACATCTTTCACATACAAAAATGTCAGACTTGTCAGACTCATCCAACAGCCTATCTTTTAGAATCATAGAAGCACCATAAGCAATCAAACAATCTCTTTCCATCTCACCAAATCTTAATCCACCACCTCTAGCTCTTCCTTCTGTGGGCTGTTTAGTCAACATCTGAACTTGTCCACGAGCTCTTGCATGGATCTTATCTGCAACCATGTGATGAAGTTTTTGATAGTATACAACACCAATGAAAACATCTACTGGGAATGGTTTTCCAGTTCTGCCATCATACATGATTTCTTTGCCAGAATATTTGAAATTATGTGCATCCATCACTTCTTTGACCTCGTCCATTTTTTCTCCAACGAATGCAGAGCCATCAAATCGTTTTCCACGAAATGCTGCAGCTTTACCACAAACAGACTCCATCATCATCCCAACTGTCATTCTAGATGGAAATGCATGGGGATTAATCAAGACATCCGGAGACATCCCTTCTGCAGTATACGGTAGGTCTTCAGCCTTTGCTAAAATCCCAAGTACACCTTTTTGTCCATGTCGGGATGCAAACTTATCACCAATTTCAGGAATCCTCATATCTCTTGCTCTAATTTTATACATTTTTCCACCTTCATTTGATTGAGTCATAACTACAGTATCAATGACACCGGCTTCTGATGGTCTTACACCAATAGAAGTATCTCTTCTATATGGACCAGAAGATTCGAATTCCCTATACTCCTCCATAAATCTAGGAGGACTAGTTTTTCCAATCAAAATATCCCCACCTTTTACAGGAGATTCAGATGCAACAACTCCATCATCTTCAAGTAATCTGTAGGCACGTTCTCCTTTGTAACCTCTTATGTTATCTTCAGCGTTTGGAATCTCAAAACTATCACGCATTCCACCAGGATATTGTTTCGCTTCAGCATCGTAAATTCTAAAGAAGAAAGTTCTACCCAACCCCCTATCAACAGATGACTGACTAAGAACAATGGCATCCTCGATATTATAACCGTCAAAAGGCAATACTGCAACAACACAATTTTGTCCAGCAGGCCTATCTTCCAAACCCAAAAGATGCATCGCTTTTGTATTTACGATTGGAACTTGTGGATATAGCATAAGGTGTTGTCTAACATATGTACTAGTATTCATCATAGGTGTTGAAAACCCTAAACTTTGTTTTGCCATTGCTGACTCATACGTATTTCTTGGAGATTGATTATGTTCAGGATATGGAATTATGGAAGCTCCTGCGCCCAAAATTGCCGGCGGAAATACTTCCAAGTGAGTATGTTTCTTTGTATCTTTTTCATCCAAAGTGACATAGCAATTTTCTTCTTCATTTGCATCAATTACTTCCAATATTCCCATCCTCAAAAGATCAGTCCACGAAAGCAATTTTTTAGAAATTTTATCTAGTAATTCTGAGGTTAACAGTGATTTATTCTCTTTAATTATAATCAATGGACGTAACACTCTACCAGCATTACAATTAACATACAATCTTGTAGTCGAACCTTCAATGTCGGATTTATGGAATGAGATTCCAACATGAGGATGAACTTTCGAGTTTCTTCGGAGTTCTCTAACAGACTCAGCTAATTCATTACCATCTTTGTAATATCCAATAAGACGACCATCTACAAATATTCTTGTTCCATCTTTTTTCAAGTCTTCCTTTGCATCAAAGAAATGAACAGTGCCAAGATCATAGAGTTTTTCGATAATTTCTTCAGATGCTACATTTACTGAAATAATTCCAGACAGTGCCAAATTTTTTACCAAACCACAGTTTGAGCCTTCTGGAGTCTCACTCGGACAAATTCTTCCAAAGTGAGTTGCATGCAAATCTCTTGCCTCAAAGTTTGGTTGAGTTCTACTAAGAGGTGACTGGATTCTTCTAAGATGGCTAATTGTTGAAAGATAATTAGTCCTATCAAGTAATTGAGTAACACCTACACGTCCCCTTCCCCAATTTCCAGTTGCAATAGCATTGTTTAGCTTATCAGTAATAATTCCCGGACGAATAGCTGCAGCAACTGCATTAATTCCACGTTTTTGACCAGATCTTTCTAACTGATATTTCATATCTCTAACCAAATTTCTAAATGCAGTTCTAAACAGATCTGCCAACATTTGTCCTGCAAACTTAATCACTTTATTTCCATAATGATCCTTATCATCAGGAGTAATCCAAGCAAGTTTTAATTCCAATAATTTACAAGCTGCTTCACCCAAAAATTGTGCCTTTTCTTTCCTATTTTCAGGATGTTTACCCAAATGAGGCAATAAACCCCAATCAAGTAAAGTTTCAGCACGCTTTATTTGAAATTCCTCCAACATTCCAGGTGCAATTCTTTTACTGATATAGACAATGGCATCCTTAGATGTTGGTACGTCACCAGCCTTTTCAAATGAACCCTCTAACTCATCTTGAATATCATCAACTAATGAAACCACAGAAGCAATTTCTCTATCGGATTCCAATCCGAGTGCTCGCATCAATGTGACAGCAGGAATATCCACAGGAGATCCAGGAATTCTAGCAACAATCAATCCATCATTTTTCATTACGAGTTCTAATTTTGCACGATAACCAACTATTGAAGAGTAGACTTTGGCTTTGAAAACAATATTTCCACCGACAGTTTCTCTATCCACAATAATTTTATTGTAAGAAAGATCTTCCAATCCTACAATTACTCGCTCTGATCCGTTTATGATGAAATAGCCTCCAGGATCACTTGGATCTTCTCCATGTTCAATTAATTTTTGAGTAGAGAAATTGTGCAATATACACGCATTTGATTTTGCCATCACCGGAACATCTCCAATGTGCACAAATCTCGACTCGAGTATTTTTCCATCCTCTATCACACTAGCCTCCATCATAACAGGTGCAGAATAAGATACATTTCTCAATCTGGCCTCAGCTGGAGTGATATGAGTAATAGATCCATCAAGTTCCATCATTCGTGGTTGTTGAAGCTTAACTTTCCCTAGTTGAATTTTATAAGGATATTCAGCATTTTCAATGTCAATTTGACCAACCTCATTAATTATACTTTGAAGTCCTCTTTCTAAAAATTCATCAAAAGAGTTAAGATGTTGACGTGCAATGCCTTCACGTTTCAAAATATCCTGAATTACAGGCCAACGCTTTGTTGAAGGATCCACCATTTAGACTTCCACCACATATCTATAATAGAGACTTTCGCCGGCAGTTGAACTTTTTCGAGTGATCTTAATCATATCTCCAGGTTTTATTCCCAGTCCCAAAATTGCAGGATCATTGACAAAGATTAACGGTAGCTCGGTAGGTTTACAATTATATTTTTTTAGAACAACTTCACCCTCAGATTTAGAAATGATTTCATGTTTTGGAACATAAACATGATCAGGAACTAGAACTTGGTTCTTCTTAGTTGCCATTTACAATTCTCCAAGATTCAACATCAGATGTAAAAGAAAATAATACACACAAACTGTCAAATATCCAGTTTCTGGTTAATATATATCTAATCTGAAACTTGCTAAAAACAGTCTTTTTTCTATTTTGTCAATATATTTTTTCACAACCTTAAATAGGATAAATTTGGGCCTGAAACTCATGAAAGCTCATCTATTGGCGTTCACCCTATCTGCAATACTCATTGTAAGTATAGGCATGACACCAGCATTTGGACAAGTACAAAGCTCGATCGTCATTACTACGGACAAACCATCATATTCAGAAGGTGAAACAATTCTAGTGACAGGCGAAGTAAGAGATCTGTATTCACAAACTCCAGTAAGTGTGATTGTTAAAGCTCCTAACGGAAACTTAGTTTCAATCGCGCAAATTACAGTAGGTGCTGACAAAAAATTCAGTACTGAAGTTACAGCTGGTGGGGCATTAATGAAAACAGAAGGATCATACACAATTACAGTTCAATACGGAACAGAAAATCGTTCAGCAACCACATCATTTGAATTTGGTGGATCTACCACCAATACTACTACTCCTACCACTCCAACAACTCCTGTAGACGTATCCGAAATAACTGAAACAACAATTTTAGTTCAGGGATCCAGTGATTTAATAGGATATGAAATCGTAGGTGGAAAAATAGTAGGCCTCATAACGGATGTAGATGCGAGCTCACTCATCATATCAATTGATGCGACAAGTGATGGTTCACTTACCCTCACTGTTCCTAGAACGGTATTGGATGCAACAAACAATGGTGAAGATGAAGACTTTTTCGTCTTAATAGATGGAGAAGAAGTAAGCTTTGGTGAAATAATATCATCAACAGATAGAAAAATTACCATAGCATTCCCAGCAGGCGCTGAAACAATTGAAATAATTGGTACCTATGTGATTCCAGAGTTTGGTACAATCGCAGCCATGATTCTAGCAGTAGCAATTATCTCAATAATTGCAGTATCTGCAAAATCAAGACTTAGCATTATTCCA
>JAJCXK010000035.1 GCA_029263475.1 Candidatus Nitrosopumilus sp. | reverse complement strand
GTTGATCTGATAAGAAAGATATCCCAAGACCATGTTTTGCCTCCGCTTAAACAATTTAATCTAAAAGTTTCAGCAGACAAGATCCAGTGTAAGACGTCACTTGAATTGGTTGCAAGACATGACGGAACTCCTGCATGCGTCACCCAATCCACGGCTTCAACATTGTCTGACAGGGGATGGAATTATGTTTCGGGTGTGGAGTCTTGGCCCTCTGCAACTATGGCACTCCCGAAATTGTGTACTGCAGAGTTTGATGACATAATGAATTCAATAAAGAATCCGTGCGGTCTGCCAGAAACGGATTACGTATGTTCTCCGCCCACGTTTATGGGGCTCTTGATAAACGTGGAAAAAGAACAGACTCGTGAATTTGCAGAAAACAACTGCGCAAGGATGACTGGGGAGTGGAGTGACCTTTCTTCACACAAAAATGCATTTGGAGGCTCAGAGGTAGACTGGGATCTTTTGGCAGACATCTATGATGAAAATCCATCATACTCCATTTACGGATTGGATGAAAAATTCCAGCCAAACAAGGTCGGACAGACAATAAGGATGACCATTAGCTATTGGGATGCCATATCCTGCTTGGATTACAGAGTCAACGTCATTGACAAGATTACAGGCGATGCGGTATATGACGAGCCTTATTCATATGACTGCAAACCGGAACAGGTAGGGCAATACGGCAAGATGAATCTGAAACTCTTTAGAGACTCTGATTTTAAGATATACTCGCCTGGAAACTATTTTCTTGACGTAAGCAGCGATGTACTTAACCTTAGAGAGGAATTCTTTGTCGAATGAGCTACTGGCGGATGCAAATTTCTCACGAATGAGCAACTAAATGGAAGGCAGACATACCGGGATGATTAGAAAATGAAGGCCAGATTTTTGACACTTACAACCCGGGAAAAGTATGCAATAGTCGTAATCCTGTCCATTGTCGCATTTACCTATCTGTACGATAATGTGATTTTTGATGTCTACAACCTGCTTGTTTTCTCCGAACACTACACAATTGATAACCTGTACAAGCAAAACTGGGGGAACTCTTTGGCAGTAAATACTTGGGCCCTGAGCGGATTGTCGATTGCATTGGGCATTACTATGTTTCCAAAAATCATCCTTGGAACAACTACAACTCCAATGTTTCCTGGAATGATTTTTTTTGTAGCATCAATGTTATCAATACCCCTCATGATAAAACTGACAAGTGGAATTACAAAATGGAAGAGAATACTCTACATCTATCTTGTTGCAACACAATTATCTAGCTTACTTCTCATCCAGTGGTCAAATTTTGGTGCTTGAACAATGAAGACCATGTTTTTGATAATAATTGGGATTGGAATATTATTCATGATGGCTACTATTTTCACCATTAATAATTATCTAGTTCAATTTTACAATGAAGATATCTTTAAACAAATAATAATTGATTGTTCTAATGACGCAATTAACCCCCTGTTAATTCCAGTGATAATCCAGACAAATTACGATTCATGAATGATACTCACTTTATCGATAACGTGTATTGTGAATGGATTCCTAATGATATATTTGCAAATATCCCTTCAGAAATTGAAATTAAAGCAGAATCATCTGATGAACGTATTGTTTATTCTCTTCCTTTTGGTATGACACAACAAGATATTGAACTACAATTGCATGTAGATACAATATACGTAAAAAATCCCAACAATCCTGATGAACTAATTCTTGATATTGATACCATGATGCAGGTCCAACAAATTTTAGACAAATGTGATTATGTACAAAAACTAGAATCAGTGGAATCCCATGGAGAAATCCTGATGGCAGTTTTAATGTAATTCGTGGTGATTTGCCATTTTTCAACAACGGAACCCATTACATTGATAGTAATATCTGTAAATGGGTTGATTCCCTTGAAGCAATAACATACAATTGTTTTGAGACAAATCTTATGGAACAGAACTAGTATTCAGGCCCGGCTTATTTCTATAATAACACACATCATCTCGATGTACAACAATGTAAATGGATTGTTTTTTCTGAAGAATACTGGGATTTGCCTTTATGTGATCCTAATTTAGAACATGATTTTGGTAAATGCAGGGAATTACAAGAGAGAAAATGAAGACTAGGGTTTTGATAATTATTGAAGTGTTTAATGACGATGAATGATATAATCAAATATGTTGTCATACCACCAGTTGCAATAGTTGTTGCAATTTTTCTGATTCATTTATTTTTTGGTATGGAAATACATGACATAACACGTGCTAGTCCATTACACGATTTTCTATTAGACTTTTGTTATGAGGATGATGTGTTATTGTTTGCAATTTATCGATCTAACGTCGACTTGTTGAGTTGGATTTTAACTGGTAACTGCACATATGATTTAACCTCTTTCTGGAAATTTGATACAATATAGTTAAATTTTAAAAATTAGGATGGGAATTAGAAAATGAAAACTAGACTATTGATAATTATCGGAGTAATTATCTCAATGTTTTTTGTTGCAAGTTTATCTCTTATATCAGATTTTAGACATACTGGAAATCCAAATGAATGTTGGTATCAAGATGATGATGATGAAATAATTCCTTGTGTTGTAGATGGTAGTGTACTAGATTTAAATCCGGACTTATCACCATCTTATGCTTTGGATTTTCCTGGTAATTCGTTTTATTATATCATTTTATCATTTGTAGGTATTGCAGCATTATTTCTAGTCCCTTATTTTATTCTAAAAACAAAAAATATTCAATCTAGACCTTACATGGCTTTGATACTGTCAGGACTATTGTTACATTATGGTATTACTACTCTAATTGGCTCTGTACCTCAGTTGTCAATAATATTATATGCATTAGAGAAAGGTGAATCATTCATAATTGTACCACTATTCATATCATTTTTGATACCAATTACTGTGTTGGGTATTGCAGGAATTCTTTTGTATAGATCCTCAGTCATTAGAAGACTAATTGGAAAATGAACAATAAACTAAACGGAGATATCAACGAAATACTAAATGATTACAAGAGTGTCAACCAAATGCTCAAGGGAAATATCTCAATTCTTAAAACTTTACAATTTGATCAAATTACTGAATTATCCAGAGCGTTCTGTCTTGGTGTGGTTTTTGCTGAAATACTGACTCATCTTAATGCCCATTCTTATCCTGAGCACCCGATGAACAATCAATGCGAGAAGCAAACAAAATGTTTCTGGCATTTGTAAGAGGGGAATATGAAAACTAGAATATTGATAATTATTGGAATTTCCGGGATACTGACATTCTTTATTGGGGTGTCTGTTGCCAGCCCCTCAATAAATAATTTTGATGACTTTGTTTACCAATTAAAAGAATCATTTGATGGAGCAGAGTCAGAAGAAATTGGAGAA